>WFQP01000080.1 GCA_015487015.1 Thiomicrorhabdus sp. | reverse complement strand
TTTTTGGAACCAGGCCAAGCGTCATATGCGCAAATTTAACGGCATTCCAAAGAGTCATTTTCACTTGTTTTTAAAGGAGTGTGAGTGGCGATTTAACAACAGTGATCCTAGAGAACAATTAAAGCAATTGAATCAATGGGTTAAACGGGAATTGAACTAGTTATCTAGTACAGCCCCATAATTTATATCCATTAGTCGGCAACCGAATTATTGGGGAAATAACTGCTTTAGAATTTCTTGAGGCACTAAAGCCGATGGAAGAAAGAGGCGTGTATGCAACGGTGAGAAAAGTAAGGGGTGTTGCCCAACAAGTTTTCGACTATGCAATCCTTAAAGGCTTCTGTGAGAGTAATCCAGCTAGAGGTATTGTTAAAGCTTTAACACCTCATAAAGAGCAGCACTACAAAACGTTAACGGATACTAGGGATATTGCCAAATTAATGAAAGTCATTAACGGTTATGGAGGTGATATAAAGACAGTGATTTTATTGAAGCTTTCCCCGTTAACGTTAACGAGGCCAACTGAGCTTAGAAGTGCAAAATGGAATGAGTTCAATTTTAATCTAAATGAGTGGCGTATCCCGGCTGAGAAAATGAAAAGTCGAAGAGAGCACATTGTTCCGTTATCTAAACAGGCCAAGTCTCTATTAGAAGAGTTAAAGCTGTAATCCTCCCATTTTTAACCGATGGACGGTGATTTATGATGGTGTAGCCACCATATTCTTAAATTAACCCGCCTTGTGTGGGTTTTTTATGTCTAAAACTCTGTATTTGGTAGTGGTCAAATATTTCCATAGGCTTTTTAAATTACATTGAGTAAATACTGTCGCTTCTTAAGGGCTAAGCGGTTTTTAATCTATTTTTAATCTAAAAATAAGGTAACTTAGGTACTTATCTTTTAAGTAAGCATTTATAATGACCTATTTCTTTTTGATGGTAGTTTCCTTTTCTTATGTCTATGTGGTTGTCTCGGGTTGACTGGATTGTTTTAAGTCATTATGCCTCTCGATTTTTTTTGGCTTTTCTTGTGTTGTTAGTTGGCTGGCAGCTAGGAGGGATGCTCTCTTTTTCGTTGCAGCCAGTCACGGCATTAAGTTCCCCTTCTTTTCAGTCAAATACAACATCAAATTACACGCCTCCTCGAGCAATTTCTATTGGTTTATTAGGGAGCCAAGCGGTGGAATCTTTGGCAACGCGTCAGCAAAATGAAAGTGATGTCAGTGAGAGTCGTTTAAATTTGGAAGTACTCGGGATCGTATCTATGCCAGATGGTAAGGGAGTGGTTATTGTTAAAGCTGGTGGGAAAACACTTTTGGCTTCCGTTGGTGAAAAGATTCAAAATGGGGTGTATTTAGAGGCGGTGTATTCTGATTATGTGGTGATTGACCATAATGGGGTATTGGAAAAATTAAGAATGAGTGAATCGAATGCGTTATTGGAGTCCAATACTTTTGGTTTAACAGCACAGAGTGAGACAGAAAGTGAACTGGGGAACTTAAAAAAAGAGTTAAAAAAGTCCCCGATGAATATCATGCAATATGTGCGGTTTCAGCTTGTTAACGCTGGAAAACATAATGCAAGCATGAGGCTTTGGCCTAAAAAAGAGGGCAAATTGTTTGAACAACTGGGGCTCGAACGAGGAGATGTATTAAAAATGGTGAATGGGCGTACCATTGCTCAATTAACTCAAAAGCCTCGTTTATGGCTGAAGGTACTTAATGAACCTGTGTTGGAGATGGAGGTTGAGCGCCAAGGTCAGGTTGAATTTTTAGTGGTTGAATTGAAGTAAGATTGAATAGGAAAAGAAGAGTAATGAAAAATTTTCGTTGGTTAACCATTGGCGTGTTAAGTGTAGTGCTGTCAGTGAGTGGAGTAACTTCGGTTGTAGCCGCAGGAAGCTTAAAGCAGAATTTTAAGCAGGTAGATATTACAACGGTTATTGAGGCTGTGGCTAAAATATCAGGCTATAACATTATTATTGATCCGAGAGTAAAAGGAAAGGTTACCTTTCTTGCACCTGCGGGCATGAACCCAGACGAGTTGTATCAATCGTTATTAGCGGTATTGCGAGTGCATGGCTATGCGGCTATTGAGGGTGATAATGCTATTAAAATTATTCCTGCCAATATGGCGCGAGACCAATTTCCGTACCGTTCGAATGATTTAACCAATGATGATTGGGTGACAGAAGTGGTCAGCGTCAATCATGTGGAAGCAACTAAATTGGTGGCTGTATTAAGACCTTTGATTGCGAAAGAGGGTCATTTGGTTGCTTTATCGGACAGTAATAAGTTAATTGTAACGGATGTGGTATCCAATATTAAACGACTCAAACAGATTTTAAAACGAGTGGATGTGGATACTTTTGGCCTTCATGAAGTGATTCCTGTTTTGCATTCATCGGCAGAAGAGTTAAGTAAGACGATTCAAGGTGTGATTGGTAAGCCAACGGGTGCTAAGAATAATGCGGTGAAGGTCAGTTTTGATGCACGTTCTAATCGTTTAATCTTAAGTGGTGATGAGCAAAAACGAATAGTTTTGCGTGCACTTATTGCTCATTTAGATGTAAAGACGGCTTCTGAAAGTCAGGTTCAGGTAGTGTATTTACGTTATGCGAAAGCCACTGAAATTGCGGAGGTTTTACGTAAGGTGGCGGGTAATCGTGCCATTTTAAGTTCTTCACAAAATGAAGCGGGTACGAATGGTAAGGCGGGTGGTACAGAGCCAACCCCTACCCGTACTTTAACAGCCAAACAGCTGAAGGATCAAATTAGTATTGAGGCCGATGAGCGAATGAATGCATTAGTGATCAGTGCGCCCATTGCGATTGTAAACACTTTAAAATCGGTGATTAAACAGTTGGATATTCGTCGTGCTCAGGTCTTAATTGAGGCAATTTTTGTTGAGTTATCGGAAGATCGAGCCGCAAATTTGGGTGTTGAGTGGGCATTACTGGGTCAAGGTGCTGCGGGACTGGTGAATTTCTCTGGAGCTTTACCGAGTTTATTAGGGCAATCGGCAGAAGCCACTGCCGCCGCTCAGGCAAACTTGATTGGTCGTGGGTTTACCGTGGGAGCGGGTGGTTTGAATGCCGCAGGCGATCAAGGTTGGGGTGCATTGATTTCAGCCCTTAACAGTGACTCTTCATCTAATATTTTAGCCACACCGTCTATTTTGACTTTGGATAATGAGGAAGCGGAAATTTTGGTGGGGCGTGAAGTTCCTTTTCAAACAGGGAGCTTTACCAGTAGTAATAACGCCGCAACTAATCCATTTAATACCATTGAGCGTAAAAATGTGGGGCTTAAGCTGAAGGTTAAGCCTCAAATTAATGAAGGTAATGAAATTTATTTAGAGATTGATCAAGAAATTTCGGATGTATTGCCAAAGGGTGAAGCGGTGGACTTGCAAACGACGAAACGCCAAATTAAAACACGCGTAATTGTGGGAGATGGCAATATTGTTGTATTAGGTGGTTTGATTAATGAAAAAGAGACTCAGACGGAATCGAAAGTACCTGGCTTTGGAGATCTTCCGTGGATTGGTGGGCTATTTCGTTCAACAGAAACCACGCGTGAAAAAGTCAATTTAATGGTGTTTTTACGCCCTGTCATTATTCGAAACAACGAAACCAGTGATTATTACAGTCAAAAAAAATACAGTTATATGGAAAAAGAGCAAGCGAGTTTATTAGAAAAAAAGGGGAGCCGTTTATTATCAGGCGAGGACTTAAGACCCCGTTTACCCACATTGCAAGAGTGGAAGTCCTCGTTGCCTATGGCGAAGCAGCCACCTATGGTGATACCTCAAACACAATCATTGGCTCCAAATGTGAAAGGACGTCAGTCTATTCCAGTACCTGAAAATGAGGTGAAAGTGTCAAGTTCAACAGCTGAGTTACTGGATTTATGAGCCAAATACTTTCATTTAGTTTTGCACGAAAAAACGAGTTGGTACTCAGTGCAGATTTAAACGCGGAGCCAAAGGTGTTTTACACTCAAAATACACCATTGGTTGCTTTGTTAGAAGTGCAGCGGCGTTTATTAGAAGTATCTGAGGATACCGATTTGGCTGAGGAGTGCGCGCAAGGCGTGTTATTTGAACAACTTTCAGATGAGGCTTTTGAGAAAAAAATTCAGCTCAGTTATGCCAATAGTGGCCAAAATTCGATGGAATCAATCGATTCGATTGAAACAGAAGATTTGGCCACCGTTTTTTCAGAGTTGGGTGAAACAGAAGATTTATTGGACAGTGCCGATGAAGCACCGATTATTAAGTTATTGAATGCGATTTTATCTGAGGCGATTCGAGCCAATGCATCGGATGTACACATTGAACCCTTTGAAACTCAATTGCGTATTCGTTTTCGAGTAGACGGGGTATTGAGTACCATTTTTACGCCTAAAGCGGTGTTAGCGGGGATGTTGGTCTCTCGTATTAAGGTTATGGCACGACTGGATATTGCCGAAAAACGTCTGCCTCAAGATGGACGCATCGCCTTGAAATTGGGTGGCAGAGCGGTGGACTTAAGAGTCTCAACCATTCCGTCTAGTTTTGGTGAGCGTGTGGTATTGCGATTGCTGGATCGTAGTATGGAGCGTTTGGATTTAACTGATTTAGGCTTGCCACAAAATTTAGAAGCGGGCGTACAAAAATTACTGGAAAAAGCACACGGTATCTTTTTGGTTACTGGGCCAACAGGATCAGGTAAAACCACTACATTGTATGCAGGTCTTGGACGACTCAATGACAGCCAGCGTAATATTATGACCATTGAAGATCCGGTGGAATACAATATTGATGGCATCAACCAAACGCCCGTGAACATGAAGGCAGACATGACCTTTGCCAAAGGATTGCGAGCAATTTTACGTCAAGATCCCGATGTGATTATGATTGGGGAAATTCGTGACTCTGAAACCGCTAATATTGCTGTGCAAGCCTCCTTAACTGGACACTTGGTGTTATCGACTCTACATACTAATACGGCAGTAGGCGCGATTACGCGTTTACGAGACATGGGGGTTGAACCGTTTTTATTAGCCTCGAGTTTAATTGGTGTGCTGGCACAGCGTTTAGTGCGTCGTTTGTGTACCCATTGCAAAACCAGCCATTCTGCGGATGCGACAGAGTGTGATTGGTTAGGCGTAAAAGAAGCCACTATTTATCAACCTGAAGGCTGTGAGCATTGTCAACATACAGGCTATCGTGGACGAATTGGTTTGTATGAACTGATGCCTGTCGATGAAGAAATTCGTAAAATGATTCACTCCGATGCCGCCGAAGCTCAAATTGAACAGACGCTTAGGCAGTATATGCCTTCCCTATCTGAAAGTGGTTATCAGGCAGTATTAGAAGGTAAAACCAGCCTAGAAGAAGTGTTACGCGTTACGCAACGCTAAGGAATGATGAGTGGCTGTCTTTGAATACAAAGCATTAACTAAACAGGGAAAGCACGTTAAAGGGCTGCAAGAGGGCGATTCAGAACGCCAGATTCGTCAGGTTTTACGTGATAAAGGCTTAATGCCCATTTCGTTGGTGGAGATAGAAAAGAAAAACGCACGCTCAAATGCGGTTAAAAAAGGTTTTTTTGTTCCTAAATTAACCGTGCCCGAGTTGGCTTTGTTTACCCGTGAGTTATTTACTTTATTGGATGCCAGTACGCCACTAAAAGAGGCACTTAAAGCGCTGTCGACACAAAGTGAATCCAAGCAAGTTGCACGCTTTATTACCAGTTTGCATACCCATGTGTCTGAAGGTTATTCACTTGCTAATGCGATGGCGTTAGCGCCAGTGACCATTCCTCGGGACATCATTGCCACCATTCAGGCGGGGGAAGAGAGTGGTCATTTGGATAAGGTGCTGTCACGTTTAGCTGATTCGATCGAGCAACAAGACAACTTAAATAAGAAGATGAAAACGGCCTTGATCTACCCCATGCTCATGGTGGTGGTTGCAGTGGCGATTGTATTTTTCTTAATGATTTATGTGGTGCCCAAAGTGGTGAGTGTGTTTGATAACATGCAGCAAACACTGCCCCCTTTAACACAGGGCTTACTGAGTATGAGTGCTTTTGTGCAAACGCAATGGCCTTTAATGTTGGTGACAGCTATTGCTTTGTGGTTGGGGGGTGTTTGGGCGATGAAACGGCCTAAATGGCGTTTTGCTGTCCACACGTTTTTACTTAAAATACCAGGGTTAAAACGATTTTTAGTGTACTCCGCCACGGCACGTTGGGCGCGTACCTTTGGAGTGCTGGTTTTAAGTGGTGTGGCCATTAAAGATGCGCTTAAAATCTCGGCTGAAGTGATGACCTTAGACCCGATGAAAAAAGGGGTGTTAAATATGGTGGAAGAGGTTCGAGAGGGTAAGCCTGTATATCACGCAATGCAATCTGCCGGATTTTTTCCCCCCCTACTATTAAACTTGGTTAAAACGGGGGAGGGAAAAGGGCAGTTAGATACGATGTTAATTAAAGGGGCTGAGCATTACGAAACCGCTGTAGAGTCTGCGGCAACTGCCTTGGTGAGTATTTTAGAACCGGTTCTCATTATTATTATGGGGGGCGTAGTCTTAACCATTGTAATGGCTATTATGATGCCATTATTCGAAATGAATCAAATGATAGGATAAGTGAAACATGCAACAACACTATTTAAACAAACAAGCCGAGTTAAAACAAAAAGCACAACGCGGGTTTACCTTAATAGAGCTAATGGTCGTGGTGGTTATTCTTGCGGTATTAGCCGTGGTGGTGGTGCCTAATTTAATGGATCGTCCAGATGAAGCGCGTATTGTAAAAGCCAAGCAGGACATTAATGCCGTTTCATCCGCATTGCAGCTCTATAAGTTGGATAATTACAACTACCCAACCACCGATCAAGGTTTGGAAGCGCTTGTAATCAAACCGACTGATGGACCAGAAGCCAAAAATTGGAAAAAATTATTGGACTCTGTGCCACAAGATCCATGGGGTAATACTTATTTATATCTAATGCCAGGAACGCACGGTGCTTTTGACCTGTTTACTTATGGTGCGGATGGTGTTGACGGTGGGGAAGGCGTAAACGCTACCATTGGAAACTGGAACATAAAATAGCACGGCACATGTGGTTGACATGACGATGAACCCTCCCCACGTTCAACACCAAAAAGGCTTTACTTTAATTGAGTTAATGGTCGTGGTGGTGATTGTTTCGGTGGTGACCAGTATCAGTATTCTCTCGTTAGGTGGGGGCGATCAGCGTAAATTAACCGCCCAAACCAACCAATTAAAAAGCCTGTTAATGTTGGTGCGAGATCAATCGACTTTTGATCGAAAGCTGTATTTAGTTGTGCCGGATGAATCGGGCTTAACTACACACGTGTTTCACCAAAATAAATGGCAAGAATCACCTAAGGTGGCCTTGTTAGAGTGGAAGCCGGGGATGGTTGTTGAATGGTCGGTCGATGAAACCTTTGCCGAAAAACAGCAACTACCTGAAGCGGGCTGGATGTTTTGGCCAACGGGTGAGGTGTTAGAGGGGGCGGTTTCATTTGCAATGGGGGGGGATAAATTTACCGCGCCTAAAAAAGAGAACATCGTTAAAGTCTCTTGGAATGAATTGTTACAGTTTGAGGTTGAGATAGGAAGTGCGTTAGATGACACATTGTAATCGCCAGCAAGGATTTACCTTGATTGAAGTGATGATTGCACTTGCTATTGTTTCGATTGCTCTGGCCGCGTTAACCCAGTCCATGGGCGTGACGGTGTTAAATCAAGCTCAGTTAGAGTCTCGCATTGTGGCCACTTGGGTCGCCGAAGATGAACTGGCGAAACAGCATGTTTTGGCCGGCAATCAGAGCTCAGCCTCTAGGAGTGACGAAGCCACTAAAGTAGAGCAGTTAGGGCGAGAGTGGTTGATTGAACGGCGTTCTGAAAGCACAACGTTTCCAGGGCTTCAAAAGCGTTTAGTGATTGTTACCGATGCCAATAATGAGACCAATTCGGTGCGTTTGGTGTCTGTGGTGGGTGATTAAGGTGGCACAATTTTCCCCTTCAGCTCCAACCTTGTCCTCCTCTCACTTAAATAAGGGGGGGGAAAAAAAACGGCAACAAGGATTTACTTTAATTGAGTTGCTCATTGCTTTAGCCATCTCCGCAATTATTTCAGCCTTGGCATATCAAGCGATTAATGGCGTGGTGAAGGTACAAACCAATGTGAACTCGCATGCTGAGCGAATGGCTGAAATACAGCGTGCCGTGTGGTGGATGGAGCAAGACTTGATTCAACTGGTGCCACGTGGTGTGCAAGATGGTTTGGGCTCTACCTTGTCAGCTTATGAATATCGAGCAGATTTAGGATTAGAATTTACACGCATTGCAGAACTACCGACCCCTCGTGCCTCGGGTGGCTTATTACGAGTGGGTTACCAGCTAAAGGACGATACCTTATACCGTTTAACATGGTCAGTGATTGATCGAGCTCCCGATAGCAGGCCAAAAAAGATGGCGATTTTAACTGGGGTGAAACGCTTTGAGTTACGTATGCTCAATAATAAAAGTCAGTGGGTTACTAGTTGGCCACTGGATGTGGACTTATCTGGCTTACCCAGTGGTCTTATAGGGGGGGAGAGTGCGCCTAAAAAAATGCCTCTGCCTAAAATGACTGAAGTCACGATTGAACTGGACGACTTGGGAATATTAAAACGCCTGTTTATGGGGGTTAGTTAAATGAGGGGGGGGGAAAAAATAACCAAATCGGTTCATAAGCCGCCTCAGAAAGGGTTTGCTTTATTAACGGTATTAATGATTGTCGCGTTGATTGCGATGATGGGCAGTCAATTGATGTATGAGCAATACACGCATGTAAAACGCAGCAGCCATATGATGCATCAAGCGCAGTCATTTGCCGTGCAGTGGGGCGTGGAATCGTGGGTTAAAAAAGGGTTAGAACTCGATTTAGAAAATAATAAATACGACAGTTTAAATGATGAGTGGCAAGCCCCGTTTGGTCCAATCCCTTATGAAGGGGGGGAAATATCTGCAAGATTGGTGGACTTAAACAGCCGTTTAAATTTGAATAATGTGATTGAACAAGACCAAAAAAAGCGAAATATTTGGTTGGCGGTGATCAAACGGTATGCGTTGCAAAATGGCTTGAACTCTCGATTTTCATCAGTGGTAAAAGATTGGATTGATGCCGATGATACACCCTCCAATTATGGTGCTGAAGGCAATGTTTATCTGTTGTTAAAACCTGCCTACAATGCGGCCAATCAACCGATGTCGATGTTGAGTGAACTTAGGCTCATGGATGGGTTGCAACGCATTGAATATGATATATGGCAGGTTTTGAAAAAAGATTTAACTACTTTGCCAACGGTCACTAAAATTAATGTCAATACGGCAGACCAACGGGTCTTAATGGCTTTGGCAGATTGGTTGGATGAGGCCGTGGTGTCGGCGTGGATTGCACAGCGACTCAGTGAACCGGCTCAAAAATTGTCTGATTTTATTGATTTTTTAGTGCAGGCAAAAGGTCTGCCACGTGCCGAAATTATAAAAGGATTGCCAGACTGGATGGTGGGCGTACAAAGTGACTATTTTTTACTTAATACGCAAGTCGATTATGGTGAATCACAACAAGGGCTGTCGGCCATATTTTCTCGACACCCCGACAACCAAAATGAAGTTCGCTTAGTGCAAAGGTGGTTAAGTGCAGGATAAAGAAAAAATGGTTCCTCTGGAAGTGACAGCACTGGCATTAAATAATTTAACGGCCCGTTTTAGTGTAACAGGTGAACTGATTATTGAAGATGCCAAAGGCCAAGTACAGGATACGGAAGCGTGTGTGGCTCAGCTGACCCAACATGGAAATTTAAAAAGTGTCTTAGGTCTTGTTTGGCTGCCTAGTCAGTTGGTGGTGTTAACTGAAGTGTTTGTGCCTGGAAAGCGAAAATCTGACTGGATGGCCGCACTGCCTTATTCCTTAGAAGAGTCTCTGTCAGAACCCGTAGAAAATTTACATTTTGTGGCTTTGCACCGCAATAAAGAGGGCATGGTCTCGGTGGCTATTCTAGCGCATCAATGGATGAAGCAGTGGGTGAGTACCTTGCAAGCGCTGGGCTTAAATCATGTGCAATTGGTACCTGAGTGCTTTCGAGTGCCTGTGGCAGACTATGCGCCCTTAGTTGAAACAGACAGTACCGAACCTGCTCCTTTGATTTGGAATGTAATCGCAGATGGGGACGTGCTACACATTCGCACAGGGCCTTATTCTGGTTTTTCAGTGAATGCACCTTGCTTGAATCCCTTTATTCAAGCTGCACAACAGGGGGGGGGAAAAGTCTCTCTGAATCATTTAACTGACAACCATCTTCTGAATAGCCAATTGGATGCCAATCAATCCATCTCTTCACTCACGTTAAGAACCGATGACTATCAAGCGCAATCTAAGCAGTTAAAGTACTGGCAAGACTGGCGTTGGCCTGCTGTACTTGTTGGGTTGATTCTTATTCTGTTACTGGTGGCCACGTGGCAAAAAACTCAAACACTGGCGGAGCAAACTCAACAGTATCAAGTGCAAACAGAGAAACTTTTTAAAGAGATGTTTCCTGATGTGAAGCGTATTGTGAACATCAAAATGCAAACTCAAACGCGTTTAAACAACCAACAAGGGGGGGGGCAAAAACAGTCCACCTCGTTAGTGGCACTGCTGCAAGCGATTGAACCCCTGTTTAAAGCCGAGCCAAACGTTACAATCCAGCGCATTCAGTGGCAAGATGGGCATCTTGTGATTGTCGTGACGGCCGCTCAAACCCAGCAACTGCAAACCATCGTTAATATGAGCCAGCAAAATAGGGGCGCTTCCAGTGCCGTGGCGATTGAGCTAGAGTTAAAAAATGTGACCCCAGAGTCAGTAGAAGGAGTCTTTCATGTCACTGCAAAATAATCCTATGTGGACACAGCTGGCGGAACGTGAAAAACGATTGGTCATCGGCTTAGTTATTTTCTTGGTCATTATGGCCTTTTACAGCCTTGTTTGGTCACCGATTCACAGTCAATATTCACAACAAAAATCCGCTTTGCAAAAGGCGGAAACCGAGTGGTTGTGGCTGGTTGAACAAGCACCTAAAGTGATTCAATCTCCTCGTGGTACTCAGCTTGCCGCGCACTCTAAAACAGCTTTAATGGATTCACTACAAAAGAGTTTGCGCCAGCAAAATTTACTGCAATTTACCGAAGGACTTAAATTGACCAATCGAGGCATTAAAGTACGTTTTGAAGAGGTGGACGCTCCTCGTTTATTTCGTTGGATTGGTGTACTGGAGCAGCAAGGGCTGACTGCAAAATCGATGAAACTCACCCCTATTTCAGATGGACTGACACAGGCCGAATTGTTGTATGAGGTGGTTAAATAATGTTTAAGAAAATAATCGACACCATTTCATTTAAGTGGTTTTTTGGCTTAATGGCTCTGTTTATTTTAGCGTTGTTTGTATCTATTATTTACCACCTGCCCGTCAGTTGGTTACTGGCACAGCCCAGTATACAAAACCAACTGCCTGATTCTGTGACACTTAGCCCAAGTTCGGGTACGGTTTGGCAAGGAAGCACCCATGTTTCAACGCCACAACCTATCGGAAATGTCTCTTGGGATCTCTCTTTTTGGGCACTATTGATGGGGCAGGCCAGTGTTGAAACTCAGTGGCAAAAAGAGCAAAGCCACTTGAGCGGTGAGTTGAATGCTCCGTTATTTTCAGAGACAAGCGCACTGAATGTCAGCCATCTGAATGGCAAAATAGATCTGCCCTTGTTGGTTCAGTTACTCAATGCCCCAGGCTTAAATGACTTGCCGGTTGAAGGTGTATTGAAACTTAAGCAGATTAATTTATCCATTGATCCTCAAGTTCAATGGCCAAGTGTATTCACAGGTAATCTTATTTTGAATAACCTAAGTGTACTGGGAAATACCTTTCCAAAAATTCTCATTACCCCTAAATTAAAAGGCGACCAACTCACGTTTAATATTACTGGCGGGGAGTCTGGCTGGACGCTATCGGGTCACTTAGAGGTGCTTAAAAACAGACAATACACCATCGCTCTAAAAGTTACCGCCCAATCCCAAGCTACCATGCCCGACTGGGCAGGCTTACTGCGTCAACAAAGCCCAACTGTAGCCGTGTTGAATAATAATGGACGCTGGTAAGGAGAGAGCCTAGCCTCTCTTTTTCGTTCTCATTAAGGTGAACGCGCACCAAAAATATCGGTTCCAATGCGCACGATGGTTGCACCTTCCATAATGGCGGCTTCTAAGTCGCCCGACATGCCCATTGATAGGGTATCTAACGCCCATTCTGGGTGTTGTTGATTTAACATTTCGAGCAGTTGACGCATTCTGGCAAAGGGTTGACGTTGTGCCTCTAAGCTTTCTAATTTTTGTGGAATGGCCATCAGACCGCGCAGCGTTAAGTTGGGCAGTTGGGCAATCTCTTCGGCGGCACTCAGTAGAGCATCAGGTGCAAAACCTGCTTTGCTCTCCTCTTCACTGATATTCACTTCTAATAATATGTTTAATGGCTTCTGTTCAGCTGGGCGTTGAGTGCTTAATCGCTGTGCAATTTTTAAACGATCTACGCTGTGTACCCACTGAAAATTTTCGGCAATGGATTTGGTTTTATTGGACTGAATGGGGCCAATAAAATGCCATTCAAGCTCGGGGCACTGCTCTATTTTTTTTAATGACTCTTGTACATAGTTTTCACCAAAACAGATTTGTCCGAGCTGTGTGAGTTGAATAATATCTTCAATCGGTTTGGTTTTACTTACAGCCAGTAACGAGACGGCATTCATTGGGCGCTTGGCTTGTAAGCAGGCGTTTTGAATGCGTTGAGTCACGTGGTGATAACGTTCAATAATAGAAGAGGTCATGATCTTGAAATACAGACAATACTGCACCTTAATGAAAGCGTATTATTGTATAGAAAATAGGGGGAGGTCGGGTAATAAATTTTACTGTTAAGGCTTCATAAAAAGGTTTGAATTCGGTCGTGTTATTCTCAAAAAATATAGGCGTATACTGAATAAGTTAATAGAGGTTTTTGCACGAGAGGGTACACAAATTTATTTTGCTTTCGTACTCTTTTCGAGCAGAGGTTTTATCGAGTTTTTAGTGTCATTAATTTGGAGGATAGATGAAAAAAGTAAAATCGAGTGAAGGGGGTTACCCTTACAGTGAAAAAATTAACAGCAAAGAGTATGAGAAGACTAAACGTTTATTGCAAATTGAGCTGTTGAAACTTCAAAAGTGGGTAAAAGAGAATAATGAACGCATTGTTTTGGTATTTGAAGGGCGTGATGCGGCAGGAAAAGGAGGTACGATTAAGCGCATTATGGAGCACTTAAATCCTCGTGGTGCACGCGTGGTGGCATTGGATAAGCCCAGTGAAATTGAAAAGGGTCAGTGGTACTTTCAGCGTTATGTTCAAAACTTGCCTACAGCGGGTGAAATAGTACTATTTGACCGTTCTTGGTATAACCGAGCAGGTGTGGAGCGAGTGATGGGGTTTTGTACTCCCCAGGAGTATACCCAATTTATGCGTCAAGTTCCTGAGTTTGAGCGAATGATTACCGAAGATGGTGTTAAGTTAATGAAATTTTGGTTCTCTGTTGGGCGTAAGGAGCAGTTGCGTCGTTTTAATTCTCGTAAGAATGATCCGCTCAAACAGTGGAAGTTAAGTCCAATGGATTTAGCGTCGCTGGATAGATGGGACGACTACACCAAAGCTAAAGAGGATATGTTTTTTTACACCAATACTACGCAAGCACCTTGGACGGTGGTGAAGTCCAATGATAAAAAGCGTGCAAGATTGGAGACCATACGTTATTTTTTAAACATGGTGCCTTATGAGGGAAAAGATGAGTCAGTTGTAGGCTCGAATGACCCATTAATTATTAGTTCGGGTGAAGATATTTTTCAAGTGGACTAAGCTCGATAGATAGGAGTACGAAAATGAACATTGAAACACACGCTTATGAAGTGGTAGATGGTTTTCGAAAAAGCTTAACTGATAAGCAATTAGAGGCGTTGGGAAAAGAGAGCCTAGAGGAGTTGCATATTTTGATTGAAGCGGCACTGGGTAAAGCCATTTCTACTGCATTGCATGAAACGGTCAAAGAGGTGGAGGCGTTAGCACAATCGACCCGTAAACGGTTAACCTCAATTGAACGACTGGAGAAAAGTTGTGAGGAGGCGTTGTAGCGCTCCTTTTTTCAGCGTCTAAAGTGCCTGAGCTTTAATCCAATCGTATGATTGGCTTATTGCCAGGCATTTTTTTTGCATCTCGTTTGGTGCGCATACAATCATCTGCCAAGACTCACTGGCTTGAATCGTACTACTCTTTTGTGTTAACCAGTTGGCAAAAAGGGCTTCCAATGTACCATCAAAACAGCCAGCGAATCCTTGTTGACTGGCCAGACGGTTAGGAATATACCAATCTTCTAACAGCTGACTGGTACCAATGGCTTCGGGCGGTAAGTGTGGTGTCATGAGCAGGGCAGGCTTGGGTTTAAATGGAAAACCAGTTTCACTGTGTAATAAGGCCAACGTCTGAAAGTTGGATTGATGACTGCGGTATTTAGCCAGATAAAACAGGTTGGCCTGCTGAAGTTCACTGCCTAATAAAATTAAGTTAGGTGTGTGTTGGCAGGTCTCTAAAAGCGTTTGAGAGTGAGCCAAACAGGACAGCACATTTAACGTTTTGGGTTGAGGGGTTGGTAAAGGGTGTCTGCTTAACAGTTGCAGTGTGATCTGTTGTTTGCTGTGTGTTTGTTGAAATAAATACAGCGGGTGTTCACTGTTTTCAAATTGTAATGAATCACCAAGCTTAATCTTAGAAAGAGGGGGGGGAATATTTTCCCCCCCCTCTTTGTCTAATTTATTCAATGTCACATTCAATAACCAGTAGCCCGCCTCTTGCTCACTTTGTGAAGCCATTTGAATGCTGTAGCGCTGCGTTGAAGAGTTTGACATATTCGATCTATTTGAGTGCTGAATTACGATAGACTGGGCGACCCTGAAAAAAAGTTTGTTCAACGGTGCCCATAAACTCCCAGCCTTTAAAAGGTGTATTTTTACCTTCACTGACCATTTTTTCGGGATCTAATGTCCAGTAGCCATGCGGGTCTAAAATACAGAAATCGGCGGACTGATTGTCTTTAAGGCTGCCTGTCTGAATGCCTAAAATATCTGCAGGGTTTTGGGTAACGGAGCGGACAGCCGTCATTAAATCTAACCCATAATCATTGACCAGTTTGAGTAGAAGGGGTAACAGGGTTTCTAAGCCACTGATCCCGGTCATACTTTCACCAAAAGGCAGTAATTTGTCGTCTTTATTGAGCGGCGTATGATCACTGACCACGGCATCGATGACGCCCGTTTTTAAACCGTTTAACAGCGCTTGTTTGTCTTGCATACTGCGAAGCGGGGGCGATACATGAAACAGACTGTTAAAGCCGAGAACATCCATTTCAGATAGATGCAATTGATGAACCGCTACATCACAGGTAACGGGTAGGCCTCGTTTTTTAGCCTCGGCCATCATCTCAACCGAACGCGCACAGGAGAGTTGTGAAAAGTGGGCACGAATACCCGCCTCTTCCACCAAAATAAGATCACGCGCTAAGGCAGTGGTTTCAGCAGAAGGGGGGATTTCAGGCAGGCCTAAGCGTGTACTGACGGCACCTGAGTGGGCTACTCCTTGATTTTTAAGCTGGGTATTTTCACTTCTGAGCATCACCACAATATCGTGAGAGGCGGAGTATTCCAGTGCGTTTTTAAGGGTTAGGGAGTTTTGAATGGGGTGGTTGGCTTGGCTCAGTGCCACACAACCCGCTTGTTTGAGTGCGTAAATACTACTTAAACGTTCGCCTTTAAGGGCTTGAGTTAACGCTCCAATGGGCATTACAAAGGCGGTAGCCGCTTGACGTGCACGGCGTTGCAGTAGTTCGGTAACGGCTTGAGAGTCATTGACGGGCGAGGTATCGGGTGGACAGCAAATACTGGTAATACCTCCTGCCACAGCGGCTTGAGTTTCGGAGGCGATGGTGCCCGCATAGTGGCTGCCGGGTTCACCTAAACGCGCTTGTAAGTCAACAAGGCCAGGTAAAATCCATTTGCCTGTTGCATCAATCTCTTTGTCGGCACTGAAGCCTTCAGGAGGCTGATCGCCAATACCCGCAATGCGACCACGAGAAAGATAAAGATTGGTGATTTTATCTATATTTTGAGCAGGGTCGATCACTCGTCCATTGATAATGGCTTGTCTCATGGGGTCTCCTCCACATCTTGTTGGGACGCTTGTTCGGTGTGGTGCTGGCTCAGTTGTGCGGCATTGCTCATGATAATGGACATAATGGCCATGCGAACGGCTATGCCATAGGTGACTTGTTCTAAAATAACCGACTGAGGGCCATCGGCCACGGCGGATTCAATTTCTACGCCTCGATTAATTGGACCTGGGTGCATCACAATGGCATCGGGTTTGGCCAGTGCTAAGCGAGCCTCAGTTAATCCGTAGAGTTTAAAAAACTCTTTTTCGCTGGGAATTAGAGCGCTGGTCATGCGTTCATTTTGCAGGCGTACCATAATAATGACGTCTACGTCTTGAATGCCTTCGTCCATATCGTGGTAAACATGCACGCCTAACGCTTCTGGATGATCGGGCATGAGTGTTTTAGGGCCGACTACGCGTATCTCTCGGGCTTCTAAAATACTCAGTGCTTGAATTTGTGAGCGCACCACGCGGCTGTGCAGTACATCGCCAACAATGGCGACTTTTAGGTCAAAAATATCACCTTTGTGTTTACGAATGGTAAACATGTCTAGCATTGCTTGGGAGGGGTGGGCGTGTTGACCATCGCCTGCATTGAGTACATGCACATGCGGAGCAACGTGCTGTGCAAAAAATTGTGCTGCGCCGCTTTGTGCATGGCGAATAACAAACATATCGGCCTGCATTGCTTGCAAGTTCCATAGGGTATCGAGCAGAGATTCGCCTTTTTTGGTGGCAGAGGTTTGAATGTCTAAGCTGGAGACATCGGCTGAGAGGCGTTTTTCGGCAATTTCAAAGGTGGTACGGGTACGGGTGCTCGGTTCAAAAAAGAGGTTCATAATGCTTTTACCCCGTAGCAACGGTACTTTTTTAATCTCGTTGGTATTGGGGTTAATAAAGGATTCGGTGGTGTCTAAAATTTCAGTCAGGTGGTGCGCTTTTAGGCCTTCAAGGGTTAGAAAATGGTGCAGTTTTCCAAGCTCATTGAGTTGAATGTTTGGACTGGACAGACGTGAACTCATGCGGTCTCCTCCTGTTTTTCTAAAAGCGTCACTTTTAAGGGGTCGGGTCCAGTGACTTTAATGGTTTTATGGCATTCGATGGTCATGCCCACAATGTCGGCCTGAAAGGGAAGTTCTCGGCAACCTTTTCGATCGAGTAAGGTGACTAAGGTGACGCTGGCAGGACGACCGTAATCAAAAATTTCATTTAAAGCGGCTCGAATGGTACGCCCAGTGAACAGTACATCATCCACTAAAATAATGTGTTGATCGTCTACGTCCCAAGGAATATCGGATGGTTTAATGGTGGGGTTTAAGCCAATTTTAGAAAAATCGTCGCGATAAAAAGAGATGTCTATCACGCCGAGTGGATCGGATAACCCAAGTTTTTGGTGCAGTTTGTGTGCCACCCACTCGCCACCGGTTCGAATGCCAATCATTTTGGGCGCGTGTTGTATGAGCGATGTTTGTTGTAATTGTTCGCACATGGTTTCGATGAGAGTATCGGCATTAACATTCAGTTCAGTCATAAATATATCCGTGAAGGGTTAGGGCGACGTTGCAAAAGTGGGGGGTTGTAACGCATTGGCTTGCAGCCAGTTTTCTAAAATGATTTGTGCTGCGTGGTCATCAATATGGGTCTGCTTCAGTTGTCGGCTCTCTGCGGCAATGGAGCTGAGTTGCTCTTCCATATAAAAAATAGGGAGTTGATAGCGACCACTGAGTCGTTGTCCAAATTTACGAGCGGGCTGTGTTAAGGCTTGTTCTGAACCGTCTAAGCGCATGGGCAGACCCACGACTATGGCAACGGGATTCCACGCCTGAAACAGTTGGGTAATGTGTTCCCAATCGGGTTTGCCATCTTTACTTTTGACAATGGTTTCGGGGCTGGCGGTTTGCGTAATGGTTTGTCCAATCGCGACCCCTATGCGGCGTAAGCCAAAATCAAAACCGATCACCACGCCAGAAAGCGGGTCTGTTGATTTACGCTTAGGCATGGCCAGCCTCTAGGGTTAAAAATTCAGGGGAGACACCGAGTGTTTCTAGTGCAACCTGCCATTTTTTATCAACGGGGGTATCAAACAGTAAGCTCTCATTATAAGGAATGGTGAGCCAGCTATTGCTTTGAATCTCTTGAGCAAGTTGGTTGGGTTTCCAACCTGAAAAGCCAAGACAAATTAAGAAATCATTCGGAGCTTGGTTTTTGCTTAGCGCTTCAACAAAATCATCTGAAAAAGTCATGGTTAACCCATCGGGTAATGAGACAGAGCTTTTCCATTGTCCTTCTGGCTTGTGAAAAATAAAGCCTTGCTCTACATCCACAGGCCCACCACGCAAAATGGACTGATTTAAATAGGAGACATTTTCAGGGGGGGGGAAATTAAAATGGTCTAAGAGGTCGTGTACTTGAAATTTTTGTGGTGAATTAATGACAAACCCCGTTGTACCGTGCTCATTGTCTTCCATTATATAAATAACAGATTTTTCAAACCAGCTACCGTTTAATGAAGGCATAGCAATTAAAAAGTGATGTTCAAGTGAGGGTAATTGTTTCATGTTCCAAATTATAACAGAGAGATTCGTTGCATCATGGCGTCTGTTTGAAATATTTTTCCGTGTTCATCGATGGCAAACACATATTGAACTCCCATGGATTTTGCAATGGTTTTCCACTGCACCGTCCCTGCAATTAAAAGTGCCGTTGCGGCGGCATCGGCGGTAATGGCGTTGGGGTGCAGTACCGTTACCGAGGAAAAGCTGTGTGCAGGGTAGCCTGTTTTAGGGTTAAGAATATGAGAAAAACGCTGTCCCTGCCACTCAAAATATCGTTGATAAATACCCGAAGTGACCACGCTTTCACCCTCTTGTAAGGCGAGACTGGCGAGTATTTGATTTGGGTTGTGTGGGTTTTGAATGCCCACCTTCCAAGGTACTCCATTTTTAGAACCGATGGCTTTCATATCGCCACCAATACTCACAATGGTATTTTGAATTCCCGATTGTTTCAAGGTAGTTAAGGCCATGTCAATGGCAAGCCCCTTTGCATTGCCGCCAAAGTCGAGTTGTACATTGGGGTTACGGCTGTGTAGTTCATTGCCTTTAAAATAAATATCCATGATGCTGGGGTGGCTATTCAGCCAGCGTTGAATCGCTTGTGTGCTGGGTGGTGGCCCTTGCCATGTTTCAGAATGAAAGCCCCAAAGAGCAACCAGTTGTCCAATACCGGGATCAAACAGCCCTTGGCTTTGTTCTGTGAGTTTTTGAGAGGTCAAAATAAATGCTTTTACCGATTCGGCTACCTCAATCGGTTGTTGCTTAGCAATCGCTTGATTGATTTTACTGACAATCCCCCCTTGCTCCCAAGCATGCCACTGCTGATGAAATTGATGAAATTGCTGTTCAACCGCTTGAATGGCTTGTTCTGTTTGTTTTGCTTGATGAGGGGGGGGGAAAATTAATATATTCACAAGCGTGCCAAAAACAACGATGGTCGCTTTATGG
>WFQP01000079.1 GCA_015487015.1 Thiomicrorhabdus sp. | reverse complement strand
CCCTAATATATCCTTATAAAAAAATATTTATAGCTGATTAAAAATACTATAGACATAGAACACTTAAAAAACTTGCGTTTATATTTCAACTGAGTAAGCTACAAAACAAAGAGCGGAAAATTGCTTGAATAAAAAAAGCTCCCTTTGCAACCAAAACAGTGCAATTAAACGGGAACGTTGAAAGACACTTTTAGGAGGAAAGAAATAATGATTTCTAAACTGAAGCACCTACTGACAGCTCTAGCAATTTCAGGGTTTGTCATTTCAACACCAATAACGGCAACAGCCGCAGAACCTTCTTCGGCTACGATTGAAGAAGGTAAAAAACTAGCCTTTGCTCGTTCAAAAGGGAACTGTTTAGCATGCCATGCAATGAAAGATGGCTCTATGCCGGGTAATATCGGCCCAGCACTGGTTGCAATGAAATTACGCTTTCCAGATAAACAAAAGTTAGTTGATAAAATTTGGGGAACGACTGAAAGTCAAACCGTACCTAATAGTATGATGCCTCCTTTTGGAAAGCATGGCATCCTAACTGACAGTGAAATTAACGCCATCACTGACTACATTTATACACTGTAATTTATTCATTTAAATATTTTAAATTTAAAACTTAGGGAGTTAGACTCTTATGAAACGTAGATCTTTTCTAAAAGGAACCCTTGCAACAAGCGCAACGGCTGTTGCAGTCAATGCAGGACTATTAATGCCAACCACTGTTTTGGCAGATTGGAACTCAAAAGCATTTAGTTCAAAAACAACTGATGATGCCCTTTCAAATGTATTTGGTTCAAGCAGCGTAACCGAATCCAGTGACATTAAATTGAAAGCACCAGCTATCGCCGAAAATGGTGCGGTAACACCTATCACTGTCGACGCCACTGCCATCAATGGTGTAGAGTCCATTGCTATTTTAGGAAGCAAAAACCCAATGCCATTAGTGTGCGAGTATACCTTTGCACCAGCTGCACTTGGATTTGTGTCCACTCGAATCAAGTTAGGCCAAACTATGAATGTAGTCGCCATTGTTAAAGCGGATGGAAAACTACTTAAAGCAGAGCAAGAAGTTAAAGTAACCATCGGTGGTTGTGGCGGGTAATGCCAGCCTAAACTTTTTAAGTCCAGAAAAAACAATGACTTAACAGATTACGAAAAGGAATACTATATGTCTATTAAAATCAGAATGCGTGGTAAATCTAAAGCGGGTATCGCGGAAGTAAAAGCACTTATTAAACACCCTATGGAGTCCGGTCTCCGTATGGACAAAAAAACGGGTAAGCCCTATCCTGCTAAGTTTATTGAAACCGTAGAAGTGGCTGTAAATGGTACAAAAGCCGTTGATGCCCAGTGGTCTGGTGCGGTTTCTGCAAACCCATACGTATCCGTAAAAATTAAAGCCAACTCCGGCGATGAAGTCTCTATCTCTGTTGTAGATAACACTGGAGCAAAAGGCAGCTCCAAGCTTAAATTAAAATAAAAAGTTTATTACTACCTCCCCTTGCTTTAGTGAAAATAAGGGGCGGCGGTAATTTAAATACTTGTTTTTAAGCATATTTTCTCAACACCTAAAACAACCAAATAAAGCTCTCGAGCGGAGGATTGGAATGAAAAAAACATTACTAATCGCTTTATCTTTAGGGGTTTCAGTGCTGGCCACATCAAGCATGGCTGCGACCATTGATCCAGAAAAAGATCGTCAACAATTTGTCGACTTTTTTAAAGCAAAAAACCCTAACCTTACACCAGATGAATACATTAACGGTGCCTATATTTATTCAGCAGATAAAATGGCACAGTGGGAAGCCGCTGAAGAGTTTCCTCCTTATTTAGATGCCATCGATGAAGGAGAGGCGCTTTACAATAAAGACCTTGCCATTTATCAAAAGTGCTTCGGTACCGATGTCAGCAAGATTAGAGTGAAATATCCATACTTTGATGACGCCACCAAACAAGTTGTTACACTTGAAGGGGCTATCAATAAGTGTCGAACAGATGCAGGCTTAACGCCTTATGGTTGGAAAAAAGGCCCCATCGCACAAATCAGCGCTTACTTAGCCGATAATGCACGTGGGCAAAGAATTGATGTCAAAATTGACTCTGATGCCGCACTCGCCGCTTACAACAAAGGTCGTGACTTTTTCAACAAGCCACGCGGGCAATTTAACCTATCTTGTGCAAAATGTCATGTTGATAACTCAGGACGTAATGCTCGTTCTAACACGTTATCCGCTGCATTAGGGCACACTACACACTTTCCCGTTTTCCGTGCAAAATGGCAAAGTCTTGGAACCCTTCACCGTCGTTATGAAGGCTGCCAAAAAAATATGCGTGCTGAACCCTACAAAGCACAAAGTGAAACCTATCGTGATCTTGAATTCTTTCAAGCTTACATGTCCAATGGACTTGAAATCAATGGGCCAGGTTATCGCGAGTAACTTTAACCCTAGTCATCCAAAAACCCAGCTTTGTCTGGGTTTTTTTTATGCCATAAAAAAACCAGCGTTATTAATGCTAGCTTTTAATTATACGAAAAAATCACTATTACAGTATTCACTCTAATGCTTCAGCATCTGCTCCCCTTCATACAACCAATCAAATCCTTGCCGTACCCATTTTTCAATACGAATCATCAACTCAGGGTCATTCAGCCCCATTTTTTGAGCGATTAAAAATACTTTATCTTGTTCCTCTTTACCAAAATGTCCATCTTTGTAAGAGATCTTAATCAATTGCTGTAATGCAATAATTCGAACCTCTTTAGTATTAAATTTAGAAAGCGTTTTAACCACATCAATATCCGCTTTATTTAAGTCATAATCAATATCATAAGCGGCACTAAAGTCTTTAAGGTACTGAATCTCTTCTTCTGATATTTCATTGTCAGCAGCGGCTAAATTCGCCGCCAAATCAAAAATGGCTTGGTGCTGTTCTTTGCTTAATCGATCTAAAAACATAGTTACTCCTAAAAGCCTATAAGCTTCATTATTTATGCTCAATTTGAGTTACATCTCGTACAGCACCAAAGGCCGCACTGGTTGTCATCGCAGCATAAGCTCGCAATGCCGCACTCACTTTACGTGGTCTTTCCTCCACGGGCTTCCAAGCATCACGCCCTCTTAAAGCCATCGCTTGACGGCGTTCAGCCATTAACTCATCACTTAATACCAACTGAATAGTACGGTTTGGAATATCAATTTCAATAGTATCACCCTCTTCCACTAAACCAATATTTCCGCCCTCTGCCGCTTCAGGAGAGACATGCCCAATAGATAAACCAGAAGTACCGCCTGAAAAACGACCATCCGTCAACAATGCACACGCCTTGCCTAAACCTTTCGATTTAAGGTAACTGGTTGGATACAACATCTCTTGCATACCAGGACCTCCTTTAGGGCCTTCATAACGAATAACCAGTACATCACCTTCATTAATTTCATCCGCTAAAATAGCTGCAACCGAGGATTCTTGGCTTTCAAAAATACGGGCTTTTCCTGTAAATTTAAAAATAGATTCGTCCACACCTGCTGTTTTAACAATACAGCCATCTAATGCAATATTTCCGTACAAGACCGCAAGTCCACCCTCTTTGGTATAAGCGTGCTCAATGTCTCGAACACAGCCAGCAACGGGATCGGTATCGACATTTTTCCAACGCTTATTTTGGCTAAATGCTTCTGTAGTTCGAACATTACCCGGCGCGGCTTTAAAAAAGGTTTCAACACCTGCATCATCAGTTCGACGAATATCCCATAAATCCAATGCCGCACCCATCGTAGAAGCATGAACCGTAGATACATCACGATTAATTAAACCACCGCGCTCCAGTTCACCTAAAACCCGCATCATACCACCCGCACGATGCACGTCTTCCATGTGGAATATTTTAGAGTTAGGGGCAACTTTCACCAAGCAAGGAACTTTTCGTGAAATATGATCCATCTCCGCCATCGTAAAATTAACTTCAGCCTCTTTCGCAATCGCTAACAAATGCAAGACTGTATTGGTGGAACCGCCCATCGCTACATCTACCGCCATCGCATTTTCAAATGCCTCAAGGCTTGCAATTGACCGTGGCAAAACAGATTCATCGTCGCCCTCATAATACTGCTTAGTGATTTCAACAATACGACGACCTGCTTCTTCAAATAAGTGCTTACGATCGGCATGCGTTGCAAGCATCGTACCATTGCCAGGTAGAGCCATACCAAGTGCTTCCGCCAAACAGTTCATTGAGTTTGCGGTAAACATTCCAGAACAAGAACCACAGGTTGGACACGCTGAAATTTCAACATCTTCAATATCTTGATCAGAGCAGGTATCATCCACCGCCATCACCATAGCATCGACTAAATCCAATTTAATACTTTCACCACCCAAAACGGTTTTCCCAGACTCCATTGGGCCACCAGTAACAAAAATGGTTGGAATATTCAGTCGCATCGCAGCCATCATCATACCGGGAGTAATTTTGTCACAGTTTGAGATACATACTAATGCGTCCGCACAATGTGCGTTGGCCATATATTCTACCGAATCAGCAATTAAGTCACGAGAGGGTAACGAGTACAACATACCATCATGCCCCATCGCAATACCATCATCCACAGCGATGGTATTAAACTCTTTCGCCACACCACCCGCTTCTTCAATCACACGTGCCACAAGTTGTCCCATGTCTTTTAAATGCACATGACCAGGAACAAACTGTGTAAAGGAGTTTGCTACCGCAATAATAGGCTTACCAAAATCTTCCGTTTGCATTCCGGTTGCGCGCCACAAGGCACGGGCACCCGCCATATTTCGACCATGTGTACTGGTTTTTGAACGATAATCTGGCATAAAAACTCCTTATTTGATGCGATTGTTCGCCCCATAGACTCACGCCGAGTTTAGACTTTTTCTATGAGACTGTTTATACTTACGAATTATCCCTCTATTTTCGCACATTCATGAAGCAATCTGAATTAGATTTTATTAATAGCTTAAGACAATCCTCTCGGTACATAGAACAACACCGTGGAAAAACCTGTGTCATCTATTTACCCGATGTACTCATGTCTGCACCCGAAAGCTTTAAACAACTGTCGCAAGACTTAAGTTTACTGCATCAACTCGGCTTAAAAATAGTATTGGTGATGGGGGCAACCGCTCAAATTGACTCCGCCCTAACCACACATAAAATCAACTGGCAATTGCACCAACATTTTCGAATCACTACTACAGAGATGATTCCTATCTTTCAACAAACCATCGGGCTTTTGCGTAGCCAAATGGAAGCTGTTTTTAGCCAAGCAAATACCCAGCACGCCTCCCCCCTTCCTATTATTTCGGGTAACTGGGTCACCGCACAACCTAAAGGTGTGGTTGAAGGTGTAGATTTTCAGCATACAGGCAAACTCAGAAAAATTAACCATCAAGCCATTTCGGCCAGTTTAGAGGGGGGGCAAATTGTCCTACTTACCCCACTTGCCTACTCATTAACCGGTGAAGTTTTTAACTTAAACACACTGGAACAGGCGTGTGAAGTGGCCAATGCCATTCAAGCAGATAAGCTGATGATTTTTAGCAGCACTCAACAATTACAAAACATGCCTAAACAGATGAATGTGGCTGAACTCGAATGTCTATTACAAGCCTCAAGTGATCCAAAACAAACCCATTTTTTAAGCCAAATTGCAAAAACCAAACACTGCATTAAGCGCGTACACCTCATCGATCAAAACTCACCCGATGCCCTGCTCCAAGAACTATTTACTCGAGATGGACACGGTACCCTCATATTCAGTGATCGTTACCATCAATTGCGCCCAGCCAGTATTGAGGATGTTGGGGGCATACTCGAAATGATTACCCCCTTAGAGAACCAAGGGATACTTGCAAAACGTTCACGCGAACGACTTGAGTTAGAGATCAATAATTTTATCGTGATTGAACGCGATCAAGACATCATTGGCTGCGCAGCACTTTACCCTATTTCAAACAAGTTGGGAGAGCTGGCTTGTCTTGCCGTAGACCCCAATTACCAAGGACAGTCCTTAGGGTTAGAGTTACTTCAGGCCATTGAAACAAAAGCAATCAAGGCTCACTTAAAACAGCTCTGTTTGCTCACAACCCACACACATCACTGGTTTATTGAGCACGGTTTTCAGCTCAATGAACTGAAAGCATTACCCAAAGAGAGACAGTCTTTATACAACCTTCAAAGACAGTCCAAAGTACTTATAAAAACACTACATTCCGTAACCTATAATTGATTAATTGATGACAAAAATAACCGAAATTAAAGACCGCTTTAGAGGCTTTTTACCCGTCGTAGTTGACGTTGAAACCGCAGGATTTAACTGCACAACCGATGCCCTACTTGAAATGGCCGTTGTCATGCTACACATGAACGCGGCTGGCCGTTTGGTAAGAGGCAATACCTTTGACCAAAATATACTCCCTTTTAAAGGTGCTAACCTTGAAAAAGGTGCCTTAAAATTTATCGGCATGGAGGACCCATTTCACCCTTTTAGAGAAGCCGTCACGGAAAAAGAGGCCCTAACCGCACTCTTTAAACCCATTAACCACCAACTCAAAATAACAGGTTGCACTCGTGCCATTTTAGTCGGTCATAATGCCTTTTTTGACCTTGGTTTTATCAAAAAAGCCGCTGAACGTTGTAAGATTAAATCCCCCTTTCATGAGTTCAGTACCTTCGATACCGTCTCCCTAGCAGGACTTGCTTATGGTGAAACCGTCCTTGCAAAAGCCGCAGTCAAAGCAGGCATCGAATGGGACAACAAAAAGGCGCATTCTGCCGTCTACGATACTGAAAAAACCGCCGACCTATTTTGTACAATTACCAATAATTGGTTACTGTCAAAACCCAATCATAAAGACAGTTAAATCAGTTCAAGTACAAACAAAAAAGCACCTTTTTTAAGGTACTTTTTTGAGTTTCTTAATATATACAGTTACGACTCTTAGTAATTACAGTAAATCACTCACTTTTTTCTTAATCGTATCAAACCAACCTGTACCATTTTGTCCTTAATCACTTCTCTTCTATTGAAGCTCATCAATTTTTTCACTAATCTCTCCATAAGCGTCCTCCGAGATATAATCCAATAATGTTGCCACCCCTAATTAGTCAGACCTTAAAAATATAGGAGAGAAAAATTAAATTCACATTTAAAATCAAAAATACATGAACTTTTCATATAAAATAAAAACCTTATAAAACATAGTGGAAAGATAAGGCCATGAAAGCCTCAATAAAATCACCACCATACTCACGACATCAAAAAGGATTTTCAATGGTTGAAATAGCCATTGTTTTAGTTATTATTGGTCTGCTCATTGGGGCTGTTTTACAAGCACAGGCACTCATTAAAAATTCAAAAATAAAAAGAGTCACCGAAGAGTTAGACAAAATGTCTGCGGCTTATTATGCCTATAAAGATCGAACAGGAAATATTGCAGGCGATACCAATGCGGATGGTCGAATTAACAGCGAATCTCTTTTTTGGCAAAACTTAAGAGCGGAAGGATTCATTACGGGTGCTTCAAACACCATATCTGGCCCAAATCATACCCTTTCTGGAAGGTTTATAGTTGCCACGGAGAGTGCCACAGCTTTTGATAATAAAAATTATATTTGCGCCACAAATATTGAAAATATCGTGGCTGAAAGAATGGATAATAAACTTGATAACGGCCTGAGTGCAACAGGAATTATACGCGCTCAAAGGGGTGCAGCACTTCCAGCAACAACAATTACTGAAGCCTATGACCAATCCAAAACCGCTACCGTTATTTGCAAAGAGCTTTAACATATACCTTAAACAACTTTCATCCAAAAACAAAAAATCGTCTACAATACGCTCTTTTTTAAACTCCGTCCTATTCTAAGAGCTAACTCAATATGTCATATTTTTCACGACGCACTAGACGTACTATAAAACCCATCTTTTTTTATATCCTCACTTTTTGGTTCGGTATTGCCCCGCTCACTTTTGCTCAAGAAGTACCCATGCAATATGATATGGATGAGCACTCTCACAGTGATCTTGAGCTTGGATTTTCAGTAGGGTACGCGCGTTTAGAAGAGGAAAAAGAAGATGCCTTAAACCTACACCTTCATATTATGAAGCGATTTGGAGTGGCTACACTAAACCGACACAAAGAAATGAGATAATCTCAGAACTTTGAAAAGGAAAACAGTGATGTACGATCCAGAACTAAAACAGCGTGCTATTGAAATGGCAATATCAGGCCAAAAATCAGTTGCCCAAGTTGCTCGTGATT
>WFQP01000078.1 GCA_015487015.1 Thiomicrorhabdus sp. | reverse complement strand
CCCTATTTACGCCCTGGTGAAACCTTTGAATACACCAGCGGCACCGTACTGGAAACTCCGGTGGGCAGCATGCAGGGCAGTTACCAGATGATCACCGACAACGGCCTTGCCTTTGATGCCGATATTCCCGCATTTACGCTGGCATTGCCGCATACGCTGCATTGATGACTGAAAATTAAATAACGGGTATCCCATATTGACGCGAACTGGATTCAGGTGTCATATGCGCCAATTATTGACTTAGGAATGGAACACAATAACTCATACAATTGGCATCTCTGCTTCAGCCCGTCTTCGCCCGTTCTTCAATCACAAAATCTCGAAATAGAACGACTATTCCTGCACTTTTGTTCAATCAGAACGAACGAATACGAACTAAATCAGAGCACCACTTATATAAGTTATTGTGTTCCATTCCTTATCTTTTACGACGCCGGATGCAACTGCCAATACTTTCAAGCCACAGGGCAACTTTTCCCCAAAACCACTCCAGCATACGCCGATAGCGGGGGCGTATTTGCCATACACTTAAACAACACGCTTCACTAGAGGCAAAGTCAGTCTCAAACAATTTACGCGCGTGTGCCGCAAAATCACTGTTTTCAATTTCCTGATTCGCTTCCAGGTTCCAACTCAGATTCCAGCGATCCACATTACTAGAACCCAGAGATACCCAGTCATCGCACATCAACACCCTGGCATGTAAAAAACCGTGGCTGATACCAAAAAATACGCACCGCTGGATGATCTGTTTTTGAGCCAGACAATAACAAGCATACATCCACGCCTCGTTTGGCGGCTTTGCGCAAAGCGTGTAACAAACGGTGTGAAGGCACAAAATAAGCCGTCATCATCCACACCCGGCACTCGGCATTGCACACACGTTTAAGAAAAAAGTGATGAATACTCAGGGCACCCAACAGGGAAACAATAAATTGATCCGGCAATGAACCCGATTCCACCAGATACATTTCGAGAAAAGCTTGCGACTGTGCCGTACGAATGCTGGCCAGAATCGCCGGAGAAGGTTTCTCCACCATTCTTGTTCCTTGTTTTGTTCCATGGTCCATGATTCTCGGTTTAGCTTGACGAGAGAAATTTTTTGTTATGTGTTCTTTTTATAATTCGACACAAACCAACAGGCGTAACCCCCAAATAACGTGCTAAATCATTTTGGGTTACTTTTTCTAAAAGGCTTGGGGAATTATTTTCAAGTATACAAAATCGTTCCTCGGCACTTAGACAAAGAAGCTCATACTCTCGCTTTTCTTTTTTCATGGCAAAGCGCAGCAAAAACTCAATCATCTCATTTGCTATTTCCATATCTTTTTTGCTGTGCTCCCAAAGACTCTTAAACGGTGTTTTTATCAAAACCGTAGATTCCAAACAAAGAAGACTAAAAGAACAAACTCCTTCTGAATATGACGAAGTTAAGCTCCCAATTATATTATTGGATAAAAGAAATGATTTTACTGACTCTTTTCCATCCTCAGACGTGTAGTAGGCCTTCAGTAAGCCTGACTGGATAAAATAAAGTGACTTGTCTGAATCCCCCTGCATAAAGACATGTTCGCCCTTTTCCTTTTTTATCGTTACTCCTTCAAGCTGAAAAAGTTCATGAAAATTCATTTGTTTTAACCTCGGTTAATGAGTTAAGACCCGAAATTTGAGTTAATTTGACTATGAAGCGACTATTCAAGCAACTCTTTACATCGGTGATTTTTATCAATACCTCATGTGTCTTGGCTGAACATCACCCCCTATGGGAAGTTCACGCAGGCCTTGTGGGAATGCAATTACCTCATTACCGTGGCTCCAATAGTTACAGTACGCCTATATATCCATTCCCAGCCTTGATATACCGAGGTGAACACCTCAAAGCAAGCGATGGGAAAATACAAGGATTGCTTTATACATCTGAAATAGTGAATCTCGATGTGAGCCTTGCCGGGAGCCTGCCCGCCAGCCCTGATGATAATAGCGCACGAACAGGGATGCCACGACTAGACACAACATTTGAAATCGGGCCATCACTCATTACACATTTTTGGAAATCTGAAGATAAAAATACCCGCTTATCCTTAGAGCTCCCCATAAGAACTGCCTTTTCCATAAATATAAACAGTTCCACTATAAGGAATCGTGGATGGACGTTTGCACCCTCTATTGGCATAAAACACCACCTTAATAACTGGAAAGGGGAAGTTTTATTTGGTCCCATTTTTGCCGACCGTCGTTATCATGGCTATTTTTACGATGTGCCAGCCCAATACGAAACTTCAGTGCGCCCCACATACAATGCGAAAAGTGGTTACAGCGGCAACCGAATTACTCTATCAATAGATAAGCATTTCAAGAAGTTATCAGTCATAGGACTGGTTCGCTACGACGTTCTGTCGAACTCAGTATTTATGGATAGCCCACTGATAGAACGCTCCAATAACCTCAGTATCGGACTCGTCATTATGTGGCAGGTTAAGAAATCAAAACGATCAATAGGCCACGCAGAAGGAAAACAACCATGAAAATTAATAATAAACGCATTGTCATTACCGGGGGCACTTCCGGTATTGGATATGAAATGGTGAGATATCTTTGTCCTGATAATGAAGTGATCGTGGTATCTAAAAATATAAATAAACTTAATGAACTGTCTCGAAAGTTTGATGGGGTTACTACCTATCAGGCCGATTTATCAAAAACTGGAAATACAGAAACCATAGCAGACATTATTGTCAAGCGTTATGAATCAATAGACATACTCATTAACAATGCAGCGGTTCAACATTCAGCAACATTTATAGATGAAAAATTTAGGTACGAAAGCATCTCTTATGAAACAGCATTAAATTTTACCAGCATCTGTAGCATGACCTACCTGTTGTTGCCTGCTTTATTACATAAAGAAAAAGCGATCATTATGAATGTTAATTCAGGACTCGGACTCACACCAAAAACATCGTCAGCAATTTATTGTGCAACAAAGGGAGCCCTTAACATTTTCTCCCAATCACTTCGTTATCAGCTCGAAAAAACAAATATTAGCGTCCAACAAGCATTTTTAGACTTGGTTGACACAAAAATGACAAAAGGCAGAGGGAAAAACAAAACGGCCCCTGAGGTCGCAGCAAAAAAAATTATTTATGGGATTGAGCACGGCATACCAGACCATGATATTGGTAAGGTAAAATTGCTCAGAGCACTGCTCAGACTGTCCCCATCCATTGCACAGAGAATTATGAAAAAACATTAAGGAGAACAATTACATGAATAAATTTTACGTTATTTTATATGGCGCTTTTATGCTATCAACGAACAATGCATGGGCAACAGAATTGAAAATTAAAGTGAATAACATTGATATAAAACGAGGTGGAAATATTATTGTAATGATTTTTGGTGAAGAAGGGTTTCCCAAAAAACATGAAATGGCGTTTCTTACTCAGTCAAAAAAATCACAGCATGAAACGATAGGGTTTAGCTTTGATGTAAACATGGAAGCATTAGCCGTTAAAGTACTACATGATGAGAACGGCGATGGAAAAGTAACCAAAAACTGGACGGGTATATGGCCAAAAGAAGGTCTTGGGTTTTCTAACAACCAGAAAATAAGCCTCAAAGGGGCTCCAAAATATAAAAACTCAAGGCTGCTTAAAGAACAACTCAATGACGGGATAAATATTTCAATTATTTACCCATGAAGGAGTGACAGCAATGAAACCATTAATAAAAATTATTTTTCTTATCGCAGCATTCTTTGCCTCCACTTTTTTGTTAATTAAATTCACGGGGATACTAACAATAGAGCACATTGAAAATTGGCTAATATACGCCAAAGAGCTATCACCTATCTACATGGGGGTTTTAATCATTTTACTGCTATTTGCGGACTTATTCATTGCAATACCAACATTAACCGTCATCATTCTTTCAGGTTACTTTCTAGGGCATGTTAATGGTGCCATTGCAGCATTAACTGGACTCATGCTGGCGGGGGTTTTTGGTTATCTGTTAAGTCGATACTATGGGAGCGCTATTCTTAATTTTCTGGTGAAAGATGAAATTAAACGTAACGAAGCAATTATTGCCTTTCAAAAACACGGGGTTGTGATGATACTTTTGTCCAGAGCCATGCCTATATTGCCTGAAGTTACAGCCTGCCTTTCTGGAATGACAAACATGCCCTTCAGTAAATTTTTGGTTACATGGTCCATTAGCTCAGCGCCCTATGTATTAATTGCATCTTACGCAGGATCAATCAGCTCTATTGACGACCCCAAACCTGCAATATACACCGCCATTGGACTTTCGGCAGCGCTCTGGATTGTTTGGTTTTTTTACAACCGAGCACACGCAAAACCCACTTCTTAAATATCCAGGGGGGAGGCTGTGTTAATCGAGAAAAGAAGATGGTATTGCGGAATCAATGAGACCACACTCGGCAGAGAGCACAAAGTTTTTAGTGTTTTTCTCTGCGTCCTTTGCGCCTCTGCGTTAGATACCCGGTGATTCTTAAAACTGATGTTTTTAGCGCTTAATTCACATTTGAGGCCTGCGCAACATCAGTTGTTAAATCTTTTGGAGATTCAATTCTTCACAACCTGCTGCAAAATTACTGACTTATCTTTTACGCCGAATACGGCTGCCTATATTTTCAAGCCACAGAGCAACCTTTCCCCAAAACCACTCCAACACACGCCGGTAACGGGGGCGCATTTGCCATGTGTTTAAATAACACTCTTCACTGAAAGCAAAGTCGGTTTCAAACAATTCGCGTGTGCGT
>WFQP01000077.1 GCA_015487015.1 Thiomicrorhabdus sp. | reverse complement strand
TGGTTATTCATTTTTAGCACAGGTGCTTGCACAAACCGCCAATAAATTTGTTATTACCACTAATTTTGACACCATGTCCGAAGACGCGTTGTTTGACTTAAAAGAGGCCAAACCCTTAGTGTTAGGGCATGAGCTGTTAAGCGGTTTTATTAATGCGAACTCGCCAACACGCCCAACCATTGTGAAAATACACCGTGATTTTTTATTCGACCCCTATAACTCCGGTTCTCAAATTAAAGAAATGGATACACAATGGCAAAAAGCACTTGCGCCAGTATTGCAAGAAAACGCAATGATTGTCCTTGGTTATGGGGGTAATGATGAAAGCTTAATGGGGTATCTTGAGAAAACTGTAAACAGAAAACCCATTTATTGGTGTTATCGAGATGAAAAGAAACTTAGCAAGAGAATAAAAAAGCTCCTTAACAAAAGTGATTTTTTAATACAAATAGAGAGTTTCGATCAGTTTATGTTAATGCTGAGTAAGCAATTGAATTTTACGTCTCTTGTTGATCGAGAAGATATTCATAATAGTGAAATTGTTCAAAGTGCATTGGTTAGAGCAGAACTTTATAAAGATCAATTAGAGAAGCTGGCAGAGGAGTTGGCAGAGCAAGAGCGAAAACAAAAAGGCTCGGGTGAGGAAGAGCTGGCGGCCATTAAGAAGTTACTTCCTTCATGGTGGGCTTATGAATTGGACGTACGACAGGAAACCGATAGTGATGAAAAAAACCGTATCTATTGTAAGGGTTTAGAAGCTTACCCAAATAGTCATGAGCTTATGAATAACTATGCAAGTTTTTTAAGAAACATTCGTAAAGAGTACGTTAAGGCAGAGGAATTTTATAGAAAAGCCTTGGATCTAGAGCCTGAGGAAGCAGTTTTGAATAGTAACTATGCACTGTTTTTAAGTGATATTCGTAAAGAGTACGACAAGGCAGAAGTATTTTATTTAAAAGCCTTGGAACTAGAGCCTGAGAACGCAAATTATAATGGTAACTATGCAAGTTTTTTAAGTAATATTCGTAAAGAGTACGACAAGGCAGAGGCCTTTTATTTAAAAGCCTTGGAGCTAGAGCCTGAGGACGCATATTTTAATGGTAACTATGCAAACTTTTTAAGTGATATTCGTAAAGAGTACGACAAGGCAGAAGTATTTTATTTAAAAGCCTTGGAGCTAAAGCCTGAGACCGCAGGTCTTAATGGTAACTATGCACAGTTTTTATTAGTCATAGGACAGAAGACAAAAGCGGCTTATTATCTGGAGACGGCTTTTAAAAATATGACGATAGAAAATGACCTTATGCTAGAGCTATGGTTCTATCGTTTGGCGCATTTTCCTGAGTTTTATGAGCAAGCAAAAGAGAAGCTAGATAGTTTGCTTGCTGATGGACACCGATCCATTGGCTGGAATTTTGAAGGAAATATCCAGCAAGCAGAAAAGGAGGGTTTTCAAGATATACATTTGCTAAAGCAGTATGCTAAAAAAATTACCGAAGAATCGCTGGGATAAGTTAGCGTCTTGCCCTTAAATATCTTTTGTGGCTATTTTGTTTTGTAGAGAGTTCAACTTCCTGTTGTTCATGTTTTAGTCAAAAAACAATAAATTTTCCCCCCTCCCTCGCTCCCGAGCAAAAACCGTTAATTGCACTCAAAAACCGTGTATTCCAAAAATAAGCCTTACCAAGCGATTAAAAGTGTTTCTCGTTAGGGTGAAAGGGGTGTGATTATTGTCGCTTTAAGGCATGTATTTGGGGTATAATTTTGGGCTTGAATATTTAACTCTATGAACTGGATGATCAATGTCTGAATTTGCACGTGAAATTATTCCTATTGCCTTAGAAGATGAGATGGAGGGTTCGTACCTCAGTTATGCGATGAGCGTTATTGTAGGTCGAGCGTTACCTGATGTAAGAGATGGTTTAAAACCGGTTCATCGCCGTGTGTTGTATGCGATGAATGTGTTAAACAATGACTTTAATAAACCTTACAAAAAATCGGCTCGTATTGTCGGGGATGTGATCGGTAAGTATCACCCGCACGGGGATACGGCGGTTTATGACACCATTGTTCGTATGGCGCAGCCGTTTTCATTGCGTTATATGTTAGTGGATGGACAGGGTAACTTTGGTTCGGTAGATGGTGATTCACCTGCGGCGATGCGTTATACCGAAATTAGAATGTCTAAAATTGCTCATCACTTATTAGCTGATTTAGAGAAAGAGACGGTTAATTTTGCAGAAAACTATGATGGCTCTGAATCGGAGCCAGTGGTATTACCAACCCGCACTCCTAACCTATTGGTTAATGGTTCTTCTGGAATTGCCGTGGGAATGGCGACGAATATTCCGCCGCATAATTTAACAGAGACCGTTAATGCCTGTTTGGCATTGATTGATAATCCAGATATTGATATATCTGGTTTGATGGAGCATATTCCTGGGCCAGATTTTCCAACATACGGGATTATTAACGGTGCAACAGGTATTCGTTCTGCTTATGAAACAGGGCGTGGCAGTGTCAAAATTAGAGCTAAAACATCCATTGAAACAGATTCGTCGGGTAAATCTAAAATTATTGTGGATGAACTGCCTTACCAAGTGAATAAAGCCCGTTTAATTGAGCGCATTGCGGAGTTAATTAAAGAGAAAAAAGTGGATGGCATCACGGCACTTCGTGATGAATCGGATAAAGATGGAATGCGTGTTGTTATTGAGTTACGCCGTGGTGAAGTGCCAGAGGTGATGATTAATAACCTCTATAAGCAAACGGCGATGCAAACCTCGTTTGGCGTTAATATGGTGGCGTTGATTGATGGACAACCTAAGCTATTAAACTTAAAACAGATTATAGAAGCATTTGTTAAACACCGTCGAGAAGTAGTGACACGCCGTACGGTCTTTGAGTTGCGTAAAGCGCGTGAAAAAGCACATGTATTAGAAGGCTTGGCGGTTGCTCTCAATAATATTGATGAGATGATTGAACTGATTAAAGCTTCTCCTAGCCCTGCGGTGGCTAAAGAGCGCATGCTGGCAAGAGATTGGCCGGTTGGTAAAGTGGTTGATCTTTTAGAGCGCGTTGAGCTAAAAGATGTTCGTCCAGAAGATTTACCAGAAGGGTTTGGGGCGGATGGTTTGATTTATAAACTGTCTCCGGTTCAAGCTCAGTCAATTCTTGAAATGCGTTTGCACCGTTTAACGGGGTTAGAGCAAGATAAGATTTTGGATGAATACAAAGGCTTGGTTGGGCGAATCACTGAGTATTTAGAAATTTTGCGCAACCCTGACCGTTTAACCGAAGTGGTGAAAGAAGAATTAAACGAAGTGGTCGAAATGTTTGGCGATGCCCGTCGTACGGAAATTGATTATTCATACCAAGATTTGGATGCTGAAGATTTAATTGCGGTAGAAGATCGTATTGTGACGTTATCGCAAGATGGTTATATTAAAACACAGCCATTAAGTGATTACCGCGCACAAAAACGTGGTGGGCGTGGTAAGTCGGCAACAGCGATGAAAGAAGAGGATGAAGTTGGGCAACTGTTTGTGGCGAGTACGCACGATATGTTGTTGTGCTTCTCCAATAAAGGAAAACTGTATTGGCAAAAAACATGGCAGTTGCCATTAGCCAGTCGTGGTAGTCGTGGTAAACCAATTGTGAATGTGTTGCCTCTAGAAGATGGCGAGCACATTACTTCGGTACTGCCTGTTAATGAGTTTGATGATGAGCGTATTGTCTTTATGGCTACGCGTAATGCCATTGTGAAGCGTGTGAAATTAAAAGACTTCTCACGTCCTCGTGCCAACGGAATCATTGCGGTCGATCTATTGGACGACGATGAACTGGTTGGAACAGCCTTAACCGATGGTGAACAAGAGATTATGTTGTTCAGTAATATCGGTAAAGCGATTCGTTTTAAAGAGGGTGATGTGCGTGTAATGGGTCGTACCGCGCGCGGTGTGCGTGGTATGAAACTTAGCGGTGATATTAAAGTCATTAGTATGCAGGTGGCCAAGCCTAATACGCTTATCTTAACCGCGACTGAAAATGGTTTTGGTAAGTGTACGCCAGTAGAAGATTACTCAACCATTAATCGTGGCGGACAAGGGGTGATCTCAATTAAAACCTCTGAACGTAACGGAAATGTTGTGGCAGCGGTTTCGGTTGTGCCTGAACAGGAGATGGTTTTGATTACCAATAAAGCCACGCTGGTGAGAACTCGTATTTCAGAAGTTTCAGTGGTCGGACGTAATACGCAAGGCGTTAAGCTGATTAATGTAACCAAAGGCGAGCAAGTGGTTGGACTGGCTGTGGTGGACATTGAAGAAGAGCTTGAAGGCGTTGTTGATGAAGCCTTTTCTAAAGAAGAGACCCAAGCAGGAGCAGAGTCAGTATCTGAAAATGTCTCTGAATCAAACGATAACGGAGATAAAGTAGAATAGCATGGCAAGAGCATTTAATTTTAGTGCAGGACCTGCAATGTTACCCGAAGCGGTAATGCAGAAAGCAGAGCAAGAGTTTTTAAATTGGAATAACACGGGCATGTCCGTTATGGAGATGAGCCACCGAAGCAAAGAGTATATGTCGGTGGCACACCAAGCCGAGGCGGACTTGCGCGAGGTGATGCAAATTCCTGATAATTATAAGGTGCTGTTTTTGCACGGTGGCGCCTCCATGCAGTTTTCGGGGATTCCACTTAACTTAACGCAACCTGATGATGTGGTGGACTATTTTAATACAGGAGTTTGGTCAACCAAAGCGATTAAAGAAGCGTCTCGTTATGTGAACGTGAATGTCGTGGCGGGGGGGGAAGAGATGAACCCAACTGAAATTCCTGATATTTCAACGTGGAACTTTAATCCAGACGCAAAATATATACACTTATGCTCCAATGAAACCATTACTGGTTTGGCGTTTCAGGAAGCGCATTTGGAGCATATTTTTGCGCAAGGTAAAACGGTAATTGTGGACATGTCATCGGACATTCTTTCTCGTCCAATTGATGTCAGTCGTTATGGGATTATTTATGCGGGTGCTCAAAAAAATATTGGGCCGGCTGGGTTAGCGATTATGGTTGTGCGAGAGGACTTATTGGGTCAAGCACGTGACATTACACCTTCGTTATTAAACTGGAAGACCTATGTAGATAATGAGTCAATGTTTAACACGCCTGCCACCTACTCATGGTATTTGGCTGGTTTGGTCTTCGACTGGTTAAAAACCACAGGTGGTGTGGGCAATATCGCTAAGATCAATCAGCGTAAAGCGCAAAAGTTGTATGACTATATTGATCAATCCTCTTTTTATAGCAACACTATCTTACCCGATCAACGCTCATGGATGAATGTAACTTTTTTCTTAAAAAGCAATACGTTAGACGCTAAATTTTTAGAAGAGTCTACAAAAGCTGGCTTGTTAAGTTTAAAAGGGCATAAAGCCTTTGGTGGGATGCGAGCGAGTATTTATAATGCGATGCCAGAAGAGGGTGTGGATGCCTTAATTGACTTTTTAACGGCGTTTGCAAATCAAAATAAATAAATCTTCCCCCCCCTATCTAAGGAGTCTTTAAACAACTCCTTAACGTAATGATGTGTTGACTTGATAAACTAACAGGCTGTTGAATGACTATAGAACAAGCGCAATTAATAGAAATACGAGAAAATATTGATGCCATCGATGCCCAAATTCAAGACCTCATTGGTCAACGGGCATTGTGCGCGCAAAAAGTAGCTGAAATCAAAACCAAAGGCGGTACGGTGGATGCGGTGTTTTATCGTCCTGAACGTGAAGCGCAGGTATTAAAAGCGGTTAAAGCGCGTAATACCAGTTTGTTGCCTGATGAAGCGATGGCGAAGCTTTTTAGAGAGATTATGTCGGCTTGTTTGGCGTTAGAGCAGCCAACAACGGTGGCTTACTTAGGTCCTGAAGGCAGTTACTCTCATGCGAGTGTGATTAAACAGTTTGGCTCTTCGGCACACCCCGTTGCGGTTTCAAGCATTGAAGATGTCTTTAAGGTGGTCGCAAAAGGCGAGGCGCATTATGGCATTGTTCCGGTTGAGAACTCCTCTGAAGGGGTCGTGAAAACCACTCAAAATGGATTGCTAAAAACCCCCTTAAAAGTATCTGGCGAAGTGGAACTGGCAATTCATCACTGTTTACTCTCTAAATCCTCTTCGGTTGAAAAGCTTAAAAAAGTGGTGGCACATACACAGGCAATTGGCCAGTGTGAAAAGTGGATTAAAAATAATTTACCTTGGGTTGAAGTTGAGGCAGTTGCTTCAAATGCGTTGGCGGCAAAGCTGGCGCAAAGTGATCCATCCATTGGCGCCATTGCTTCTGAGCAAGCCGCACAACTGTACGGTTTAACGATTTTAGAATCTCATATTGAAGACCAAGCCGATAATACCACTAAGTTTTGGGTGTTAGGCAAAGAGGAAACACAGGCCAGTGATGAAGATAAAACTGCGATGGTGGTGTCGATTAAGAACCATTCGGGGGCTTTATTGGATATTTTAGCGTGCTTTAGTCAGCGAGGGATTAACATGACCCGCATTATTTCACGCCCTTCAGAAGATAAAACATGGGATTATCTTTTCTTTATTGATGTATTGGGGCATCAATCGGATGACAATGTAAAGCAGGCTTTAAAAGAGGTGGCTGAAAAAGCTGTTTTCTTTAAATTGCTGGGTTCTTTTCCTGTTTCCCCTCTTTAAATAAAGAACAAAATAACTGAAGTAAGCCATGACTGAATCAAATAGACATTTTTGTGATCAAGTTCAATCTCAAATATTAGGGATTCACCCCTATATTCCAGGCAAGCCCGTTAGTGAGCTACAAAGAGAGCTGGGGTTAACGTATATATCAAAACTCGCTTCTAATGAGAACCCTTTAGGATCAAGCCCTAAAGCGATTGTAGCGATTCAGAACACCTTAAAAGATATTTCACGCTACCCAGACGGCAGTGCTTTTGAACTTAAGTCGTATTTAGCCAGTTTTTTAGGGGTTAAACCAACTCAAATTGCCATTGGTAATGGTTCAAATGAACTGTTAGAGTTGGTTGCAAGAGTGTTTGCGGGCAGGGGAGATGAGATTATCTATTCTCAGTATGCGTTTGCTGTATACCCTATTTCCGCTCAGGTGGTGGGCGCAACGGGTATTGAAGTGCCTGCGGTGGATTGGGGGCATGACTTAACGGCCATGTTAGCTGCGATCACGGATAAAACCAAATTGATTTATATTGCCAATCCAAATAACCCTACCGGTACGCTGTTCAGTCGTTCGCAATGGGAAGCGTTTATTTCTCAAGTGCCTAAAGAGGTGGTGGTTGTTTTGGATGAGGCGTATTTGGAGTATGCTAAATCGTTTGATGCCGATCATGATTACCCAGATGGTTGTGACTATCTTCAAGATTACCCAAATTTATTAGTGTCGCGTACCTTTTCTAAAGCGTATGGACTGGCTTCTTTGCGAGTGGGTTACTTACTGGGTTGTGATGAAATTATTCAATACATCAATCAGTTACGCGCACCATTTAATGTGAATCAGTTGGCGCAAGTGGCCGCTTGTTCGGCACTGTCAGACCAAGCGTTTGTGGCCGAGAGTGTATTGCTCAATCAACAAGGTATGCGGCAACTGATTGAAGGTCTGGAAGCTCTATCGGTTCCCTATATATCATCGGCGGGTAATTTTATGTGCATTGATTTAGGTAATGCCGCACTGGACATAAATCAAAAGTTATTAGCCGAAGGGGTGATTGTGCGTCCTCTAGCAAATTATGGAATGGCCTCTTTTTTACGCGTCTCAATTGGTAAACAGGTTGAAAATCAGCACTTTATGGATGCCTTAAAAACGGTTTTAAGCAAATGAGCAAGATCACGCCATTGGCTAAAATAACCGTGATTGGTGTCGGGCTTATTGGTGGATCTTTTGCGAAAGGGTTAAAAGAAGCGGGCTTGGTTAAAACGGTGTTTGGGTTTGGTAAGCGTGAATTAAACCTTCAAAAAGCCGTTGAGCTGGGTGTGATTGATGCGTACAGTACCGACCTTCAAACAGCGGTTCAAGACAGTGATTTAATTATGCTTTCTGTTCCATTGAGTGTGATGGAAGGTATGATGCAAGAGATGAAACCTTATTTAAAAGAGGGGGTCATTATTACCGATGCTGGCAGTGCCAAGGGCAGTGTTATTCAGGCGGCTCAAGCTGTTTTTGGCATGTTGCCTGCGCGTTTTGTACCCGGACATCCTATTGCTGGAAAAGAGAAAAGTGGCGTAGAAGCGGCTGATGCCGAGCTCTTTGTTGCACACCGAGTGATCTTAACTCCGACAGAGCAGACCGATACCAGTGCGGTGGTGTTAGTGACTCAGTTATGGCAGGCCTTGGGAGCCAATGTGGAGTCGATGTCAGCACGGCACCATGATGAAATTTTTGCGGCCACCAGTCATCTGCCCCATTTACTCGCATTCTCATTAGTCGATATGCTCAATGAGCATCAGGAACTTGGTAATGTATTTCCTTATACAGCTGGAGGATTTCGTGATTTTACACGTATTGCATCCAGTGATGCCACGATGTGGCGGGATATTTCGGTTGAAAATTCAACGGCCATTGTTAAGTGGTTAAAAGAGTACCAAGCCTCTCTCTCTCAGCTAACCGAGATGGTTGAAAAACAAGATAGCCAAGGCTTACAGCAACTGTTTTTAGGCGCAAAACAGGCCAGAGATAAACACATTAAAAACTAGAAAGAATGAAACTATGTCAAATGTAAAATTTAAAGTTCAGCCAGGTGGCACCATTAAGGGGCGTATTCGTGTGCCTGGAGATAAATCAATTTCACACCGTAGTATTATGCTGGGTGCGATTGCGGAAGGCACAACTACCGTAACAGGCTTTTTAGAAGGGGATGACAGTCTTGCTACCTTAAAAGCGTTTCAAGCGATGGGGGTTGAAATTGAAGGGCCTGAAAACGGTAATGTGACCATTCAAGGGGTTGGACTTAAAGGGCTTAAGAAACCTAATAAACCATTGGATATGGGGAATTCTGGAACGGCTATGCGCTTAATGGCTGGGATTTTGGCCGGCCAAAATTTTGATTGTGAATTGATTGGCGATGCCTCTTTATCTAAAAGACCGATGAAGCGTGTAACCGATCCTTTGCGCTTAATGGGTGCTCAAATAGAGACCTCTGAAGGCGGTATGCCCCCTTTAAAAATTACAGGCACTGGTGAAAGTGCTTCTCTTAAAGGGATTGATTATGTTTTGCCGATGGCCAGTGCTCAGGTTAAATCTTGTGTTTTGCTTGCGGGTCTGTATGCGGAAGGCACCACCAGTGCTTTAGAGCCTGCTCCAACTCGTGACCATACGGAACGCATGTTAAATGGTTTTGGTTATCCTGTAACGTCTGAAAAGCTAGATGATCAGCGTATGAAAGGGAGCTTAACGGGTGGTGGAACCTTAACCGCACGTCATATTGATGTCCCCTCTGATATTTCATCGGCTTCCTTTTTTATTGCGGCGGCGGTGGCCTCTAAAGACTCTGACTTAGTGGTTGAGCATGTGGGTATGAATCCAACGCGTGTCGGCATTATTGATATTCTGAAGTTGATGGGCGCGAATATTCAGCTTGAAAATTTTCATGAGGTCGGTGGTGAACCGGTAGCAGACGTACATGTTAAATATGCTCCGTTAAAAGGTATTCATATTCCCGAGTCACTGGTGGCTTTGGCAATTGATGAGTTTCCGGTTCTTTTTGTTGTGGCCGCGAGTGCAGAAGGGCAAACTGTTTTAACGGGTGCGGAAGAGTTGCGCGTTAAAGAGTCGGATCGAATTCAAGTGATGGCGGATGCGCTATTGGCTGTGGGTGTGGATGCAACGCCAACGGAAGATGGAATGATTATTAATGGTGGCACACAATCTCCTCAAAAATCAGAAATTCAAAGCCATCATGATCATCGTATTTCAATGGCAATGACCATTGCAGGATTAAATGCAGCTTCTGAAATCGTGATTGATGATTGTGCCAATGTAAATACCTCTTTCCCTACATTTATTGAGTTAATCAATCAAGTCGGTATGCAGGTTGAAGTCCTTAAGTAATTACTCGTCTTAACGCTGATATAAATCATTTCAGCGTTAAGTTAAGTGGAGCGGTTATTTTTTTAGAATAAGAAGAGAGGGGGGGAGAAAAATGAGTTCATCTATTCCTGTTGTTACCATTGATGGCCCAAGTGGGGTTGGAAAAGGAACGTTAGCACAATTTTTGGTGCAAAAAACTGGGTTTCACTTACTGGACAGTGGTGCAATTTATCGTGCGTTAGCTTTTGGCGCTGTTCAGGATGGCATTGCTTTGGATGATATAGCCAAGCTTGTGGCGTTAGCCAATGCATTACCGGTAGAATTTATTGGAACGGATATTCTTTATAATAAAGAGGATATTACGGCTCAAGTACGCACCGAAGAGATTGCAGGAGTTGCCTCCACGATAGCGGTTATTCCGGAAGTACGTGCGGCTTTATTAGCGCGCCAAAAAGCATTTGCAACAGAACCTGGCTTGATTGCTGATGGGCGAGATATGGGAACCGTGGTTTTTTCAACGGCCAAAATTAAGGTATATTTAACGGCTTCTGCTGAGATTCGAGCACAAAGACGTGTTAAACAGTTGAAATCTCAAGGAGTTAGTGCTAATATTGATCAGATAACGAGAGACATTGAAATGCGTGATGAGCGCGATCTTAATCGTAAGACAGCGCCTTTAAAGCCTGCAGATGATGCCATTGTCATTGATACGTCGTATTTAGACATTGATGCGGTATGTCAAAAGGTACTTTCTTTAGTTAAAGAGCAAGCACTGATGGCTTAGTTTTTTAACGCTCTTATTATAAAAGACAATACTTTTTTATAAAGTCCTCGGCTGCACAAATGCAGTCGGGGATTTTCTTTTGTTGGCGATTGGGAAGCCAGCAATTAACTAATTGACCCGTTAATTTAATTGATACTCCCATCTGAGTTAAGTTTAACGGCTAGAAAAAAATTGGAAGTTTTATCCATGAGTGAATTATCTTTCGCTGAACTATTCGAAGCATCTTTTCAAGAAAAATTTAACACAGGCTCTCTAATCATCGGTACCGTTATCGCTATCGATAAAGAAACTGTTCTCGTTGATGCGGGAATGAAGTCTGAATCATCTATCCCTAAAGTACAATTTTTAGACGCCAATGGTGAGCTAGAAGTGGCTGTCGGTGATGAAGTTGAAGTGTATCTTGAATCATTAGAAGACGGACTGGGTGAAACTCGTCTATCACGTGAAAAAGCGAAACGTGCTAAAACGTGGGATCGTCTTGAAACAGCAATGGAAGAAGGCGAAGTTGTTGTTGGTCTAGTGACTGGTAAAGTTAAAGGTGGACTTACCGTTGATGTTGAAGGTGTTCGTGGTTTCTTACCTGGTTCACTTGTGGATATTCGTCCTATTCGTGACTTCGGTTTCCTTGAAGGTAAAGAGATTGAGATGAAGCTTGTTAAGCTTGATCGTAAGCGTAACAATGTAGTTGTTTCTCGTCGTGCCGTTATTGAAATTGAAAGCTCAGCAGAGCGTGAAGCAATTCTAGCCAACATGGAAGAAGGTTCAGTTCTTAAAGGGATTGTTAAAAACCTTACTGACTACGGCGCATTCATTGACTTGGGTGGTGTTGATGGTCTTCTACATATTACTGATATGGCTTGGCGTCGTGTTAACCATCCTTCTGAAATTGTTAATGTTGGTGATGAAATCGACGTTAAAGTTCTTAAGTTTGATAAAGAGCGTAGCCGCGTATCATTAGGTCTTAAGCAGCTTGAAGAAGATCCTTGGTCAGATATGGTTGCTCGTTACCCAATGGGTGCTGAAGTGGCTGGTAAAGTGGCTAACATTACTGACTATGGTGCTTTCATTGAGATTGAAGAAGGGATTGAAGGATTGGTTCATACTTCTGAACTAGACTGGACAAACCGTAACATTCACCCATCTAAAGTGGTTCACTTAAGCCAAGAAGTGCGTGTTAAGATTTTGGATGTGGATCAAGAGCGTCGTCGTATTTCACTGTCTATTAAGCAGTGTGCCGTTAACCCATGGGAAAGCTTCTCAGCGATCCATGCTAAAAACGATAAAATTCAAGGTGTTATCAAATCCATTACTGATTTTGGTATCTTTATCGGTCTAGAAGGTGGTATTGATGGTTTAGTTCACCTAACTGATATTTCTTGGAAGCAAACTGGCGAAGAAGCCATTCGTGACTTTAAGAAAGGTGATGAGCTAGAAACAGTTATTCTTTCGATTGACCCTGATCGTGAGCGTATCTCTTTAGGTCTTAAGCAACTAGAGCAAGACCCATTTGGTCAGTTTGTTGCGGATCATGGTAAAGGTAGCATCGTTGAAGGTGTTGTTAAAACCGTTGATAACCGAGGCGCTGTCATTGAACTTGCTCCTGAAGTAGAAGGATACCTTCGTGCATCAGAGTTACTAGAAGATACGCGTGATGCATCAAGCGTTCTTAAAGAAGGCGATAAAGTTTCAGCTAAAGTAACGAACATTGATCGTAAAAACCGTTCACTTTCATTATCAATGAAAGCAAAAGAAGCACACGAAGAGCAGGAAGCTCTGAAAGGCTACTCTGAAACACAAGCTCCAGCTGCAGGTTCAACCTTCGGTGATCTGTTTAAGGATAAAATGTAATCTGGCGATAAGGTAACTTTCCTAATACCCAGATAGAAAAATCGTTTATAGAACATTCCCTTAGTGAGCCTAGCAAACTTAAAAAAGGTACCGCACCCATTCGGTGAGGTAGCCTTTTTTGAATTCACTTTGCACATTAGCGGCTTGCACTCTAAATTCGTGTGTCTATTAGGGGGTCGGAATCTTTAGTTACTTTGAAAGTGGCTTAACTTGACAGGAAATTGTTGAGTTAAGTTTTATTTTGGTCTTTTTAGGGTGTCTTATTTGAGCCACACTAAAATTCTCTTGTGTTATTAGAGATTATTAAGAGTCTGATCAAATGACAAAGTCGGAAATAATTGAACTCATTGCAAGAAAACAAACTCAATTTTCTCAAAAAGATATTGAGCTTGCCGTGAATCAAATCGTGGATTCTATGATAGAAACACTGTCTCAAGGTGAACGCATTGAGATTCGTGGTTTTGGAAGTTTTAGCCTGCACTATCGTAAAGCGAGAGTAGGGCGTAACCCTAAAACAGGGGAGACCGTTGAACTGCCCGATAAGCAAGTACCGCATTTTAAACCGGGTAAATCTTTGCGAGAGCGGGTAGATCAATCGAAAAAAACGACTGAAATTATGTTTTAAATCCTAAAAAAGGGCTACTTTGTAGCCCTTTTTTTTATTCTTTGTTTGTATTGTTTTATAATCGATTACCCTAATCGTTGGGTAGTCACCTTTTTAGAATAAAGAGAAATTCTTCTAATGCGTAAATTATTCATTTTTTTCATCGTTATCATGCTTTTAATACTCGGAGTTGTGTTGGGTGTTTTAAACCCTAGCCTTGTTGAGCTCAATGTATTTTTAATTAAAATCACGCTTCCTTTAGGGCTTATTTTGGCACTCACGTTAGTGGTAGGTGCGTTATTGGGTGCCGCAGTATTATCGTTGAAAATAGGTGGACTAAGATGGAAGCTTCGTAAGCAAGAGCGTATAAATAAAAAGCAATCCAATCATATTTTGGAGTTAAAAAAGAGCATTTCAAGTGAAAGCTTGGTGTCAAAAAACAAATCTAACCAACTGGTTAGTAAAGAAAAATAGGTAAGTTATGATTCAAGATTCCCCAAAAGTATTGGTTGCACTGGATTATGCAGACAGCTCGTCCGCATTGCAGTTTGTCGAAAAGTTAAGCCCAAATTTATGCCGTTTAAAAGTTGGAAAAGAGCTGTTTGCCGTCTCTGGCCCTCAGTTTATTAAAGAGTTGGTTGGGCGTGGGTTTGATGTTTTTTTAGATTTAAAATATCACGATATTCCAAATACCGTGGCTAAAGCGGTTCAAGCGGCAGCTAAACTCGGTGTATGGATGGTAAATGTGCATGCACTGGGTGGTCGTAAAATGATGGAGGCAGCACGAGAAGCGTTATCCAATTCTGAACATAAACCATTGTTAATTGCCGTGACGATTTTAACGAGCATGGAGCAGTCGGACTTAAGCGAAATAGGATTGCAAGGAACCCCGGAAGAGAATGTACTCCGTTTAGCCCGTTTAGCGCAATCTTCAGGAATGGATGGTGTGGTCTGTTCTGCCCAAGAGGTGGCACGGTTACGTCAAACATTTGATGCTAGTTTTTGCTTGGTTACCCCAGGCATTCGACCTGAAGGCAGTAGTCAGGACGACCAAAAGCGTATTATGACACCTAAAAAAGCGATGGAGTCGGGTTCAAGCTTTCTTGTGATTGGTCGCCCAATTACACAGTCTGGTGATCCCGTTGCAACCTTAAGCCGTATAAATAGTTCTTTGTAATTGAATTTAGCGGGTTATTAGGTTATAATTCGCGCCTTTCAGGCCTCTGGTTTGAAATATCCTTGTCTTACTGTGCCGGTTTTAGGTCTCAGGAGACTTTTTATAATCCATAAGGAAGAAATAAATGCGTCATTATGAAGTTATATTTCTAGTGCATCCTGATCAGTCTGAACAGGTTCCTGCAATGCTAGAACGTTACCGCGCTCTTATTGAACAATCTGGCGGTGAAATTCACCGTTTAGAAGATTGGGGGCGTCGTCAACTTGCCTACCTAATCAATAAGGTACACAAAGCACATTATATTTTAATGAATATTGAATGTGGTCAAGAAGCTCTTGACGAGCTTGAAAATGCTTTTTACTACAACGATGCCGTACTACGTAGCATGGTTGTTAAGCAAAAAACAGCCTTAACAGAGCCTTCTGTTATGTTAGCTAAAAAAGATGAAAAATTTGATAAACGTCGTGATTCACGTTCACAAGGAGCTAAAAATGGCTAGAGGATTCGGAAGAAAAAAATTCTGTCGTTTTACAGCTGATGGCGTGAAACAGATTGATTATAAAGACCTAGATACGTTGAGATCTTATATTACGGAAACAGGAAAAATTGTTCCTAGCCGTATTACAGGGACAAGCGCTAAGTATCAACGTCAATTGGCAACTGCAATTAAGCGTGCGCGTTACCTTGCATTATTGCCGTATACGGATCAACATAAATAATTTTTGAATAAGCGAAAATATTTAACAGGTACATCATGCTAGGAATTGCAACTTATTCAATGAAAGGGCCTATGCAGGCTCTGATAGCGGTTAGTATCTTTTCAGCATTAAGTGTTTGGATTGCCCCTTTTGGACTCTTAGTGGGTGCAATCATTGCCTTAGTAACCTTACGTGTTTCGGTTACTGATGGTTTTAAAACCCTTGTTTGGGGTGCTGTGGTTCAGGTATTACTAACGGTAGTGTTAACAGGCCAGTACTGGCCTGCTATCCTTGCCATAATAGAATACATGTTGCCTGTTTGGGTTATGAGTGTCATTTTAAGACAAACAAACTCATTAGCCACGGCACTTCAGTTTGCAATGGTAGTTGCGGGGCTTGGTTTGATTGGGTTTTATCTAGTCATTCCAGCTCCTGGTGAATGGTGGTTAGCACTTTTTACTCAGCACATTGCGCCTATTTTAGAAGCTTCAGGGGTTGATTATCAACCTGAGTTGATTACTAAAATGATGGATATGATCACCATGTTATTAGCGGTATTTGCCGTTATATTATGGTTTTCAATATTAACCATCGGGCGCTGGTGGCAAAGTGAGCTATACCACCCAGGTCAGTTTAAAATTGACTTTTATCAATTACGACTGCCTAAGCCTACCGCGTATGTGGCGATTGTTTTAGCTATAGCAGGGCTGGCTTTAGGTCAAAGTAATGGATTAATCTCTGATTTAACGGCCGTGGTCATTGTTGGTTTGATGTTTCAAGGCATTGCCATTGCACATCACACCGTAGCCATTAGAAAAATGCATACTATTTGGTTAGTTGGGCTTTATATCCTGTTATTTATATTTCCACAAACGATGTTGATATTAGCAACCATCGGTTTAGTCGATATCTGGATGGATTTTCGAAACCGTTGGAAAAAAGAAGAATTATAGAGGTTTAAGCTATGAATGTTATTCTGCTTGAAAAAGTACAAAATTTAGGGGTTTTAGGCGACCAAGTTTCAGTTAAGTCTGGTTATGCTCGTAACTTTTTGATCCCTAAAGGTAAAGCAAAACCAGCAACAAAAGAAAATATTGCTGCATTTGCTGAAATTCGTGCTGAGCTTGAAAAAGCAGCAGCGGCTGAGTTAGCCGTAGCACAAGGTATTTATGAAAATTTAAATGGTCAAGTTGCAACTCTTGAAGCAACAGCTGGAGACGAAGGTAAGTTATTCGGTTCTATCGGTACTCAAGATATTGCAGATGCACTTAAGACAGCTGGTTTTGAAGTTGAACGTCGTGATGTTCGTATGCCTGACGGTGTATTGCGTCACGTTGGTACATATGAAATTGATATTCAATTACATACTGACGTTGTGGCTTCCATTACGGTTGAGGTTAAAGCAATCGAAGAGTAATTTTTACCTTTCGATCTGTTTTAAAAGAACGAGTCCATTTTGAATGGGCTCGTTTTTTTTTGCTTTTAGAAAGTCCCTCCTAATCCTCAGATAGAACCCCTTTTAAGGGTATAATAACGCCTCTTTCTTTTTCCTTTAAGCGTGAAGTTGTAAACGTATTTTATGAACACTACATTGTCACATACCACTCAATCTGATGAACTATTTAAAGTTCCCCCTCACTCTTTAGAAGCCGAACAATCAGTTCTAGGTGGGTTGATGCTTGCAAACGAAGTGTTTGATGATGTTATGGCGATCGTGAATCAGAACGATTTTTATACCAAGCAACATCAAGCTATCTTTTCAGTTATTAGTGAGCTTAGCCGTAATAATAAACCTTTTGACTTAGTCGCATGTGTGGCACATTTAGAAGCCACAGGGCAGTTAGAGATTGCGGGTGAAAAAATATACCTAATTGAACTGGTTAAAAACACACCGGGTGCGGCCAATATTTTATATTACGCACAACTGGTTCGAGACAAAGCCATTTTACGCGGACTTATTAAGGCCAGTAATGAAGTCGCAGAGTCAGCCTACTACCCTCAAGGGCGAGAAGTTCGTGAAATTTTAGATATTGCAGAGTCTAAAATCAATGCTATTGCAGAACACGGTGAGGGCAAAGAGCGCCAGTACAAAACGATGGATGTTTTGCTCGAATCTGCAATTAATAAAATTGATGAGCTGTTTAATACCGATAGCAGCATCACTGGACAAGAGACTCATCTGACTAAATTTGATGAATTAACGGCTGGATTGCAAAAATCTGATTTAATTATTGTAGCGGGTCGTCCATCAATGGGTAAAACGACCTTTTCGATGAACCTTGCTGAAAACATTGCGACTAAGAATAAAACGCCGGTGGCAGTGTTTAGTATGGAGATGCCTGGTGAATCGTTAGCAATGCGTATGATTAGTTCGATTGGGCGTATTGATGCCGGTCGGATGAGAACTGGAAAGCTGGCACAAGATGATTGGCCTAAATTAAATAAAGCGATTAATGTACTCTCGCAGGCTAAAATTTTTATTGATGATACGCCTGCCTTAATGATTACCGAACTCCGAGCGCGATCACGCCGTATTGATAAAGATGTGCGTGAATTGCAGCGTAAAGAAGCACAAGAAGCTGGGCATGAAGACCCTGAGTCACAAGTTACGGGTTTAGGGTTAATTGTGGTCGACTATATTCAATTGATGCGAGGCTCAGCTAACTCAGAAAACCGAGTCAATGAGATATCAGAAATATCCCGTGGTCTTAAAGCGTTAGCCAAAGAGTTAGAAATTCCTGTTATTGCGCTTTCTCAGTTAAACCGTAGCCTTGAGCAGCGTCCCAATAAACGCCCAATTATGTCTGACCTTCGCGAATCGGGAGCGATTGAGCAAGATGCAGATTTAATTATTTTTATCTATCGTGATGAGGTGTATAACGAAGAGAGTGAGCATAAAGGGGTGGCAGAGATTATTTTAGGAAAACATCGAAACGGCCCATTAGATACCGTTCGATTGACCTTTATTGGTGAGTACACCCGATTTGAGAACCATGCTGGCTTTGAGGTGTCAGATGGACACTATTAAGCTTTGGACAGCAGGGGGGTAAAATGTTCTATCGTCCAGCAAAAGCGTATATTAACCTACCTGCATTACGTCATAATTTAGCGATTGCAAAATCCTTAGCACCCAATAGCAAGGTCTTAGCGGTGGTTAAAGCTAATGGGTATGGCCACGGTATTTGTCGGGTGGCACAACAACTGGTTGGGGCAGATGGATTTGGCGTGGCCTCAATTGATGAAGCATTATTGTTACGCCAAAAAGGGTTTTTACACCGTATTTTATTATTAGAGGGGCTGTTTTCGGAAATAGAGCTCCCTCTTGCGGTTCAAAATCGTTTAGACATTGTCATTCACTCGAGGCACCAACTGCAATGGATCTTGCACTATCAAACGGCTTCGGTCATAAACGTTTGGCTTAAAATTGATACAGGGATGCATCGTTTAGGATTTTCAACTGAAGAAATTCCCTCTGTTATTCAACAGCTTAAACAAAACCCGAATAGTTTTAATATTCATTTAATGTCACATTTGGCCTCGGCAGATGAGCTAACGGTCACCTCAGTTGAGTTTACCAAAAAACAGATAAAATCATTTAATAGCACTACGAAAGCTTTTGATTTTCCAAAAAGTTTACATAATTCAGCTGGATTGCAGTCCTATGGTTCAGCCTGTTACGACTGGGTTCGCCCGGGTATTTTGCTGTATGGAATTGGTAGCATTAATACCCCCTTTGATAAACAAGCTCAACTTAAGCCGGTAATGCGACTGGAGTCTGCAGTGATTGCTGTACGCTGGGTGGAAGCGGGTGAATTTGTAGGTTATGGTAATGATTGGCAAGCCCCCAAAAGAACCTGTGTGGCGGTGATTGCAATTGGCTATGGTGATGGCTATCCACGGCTCGCACCAACCGGAACGCCTGTTCTGGTTGAAGGGAAACGGGTTTCATTAATTGGCCGTGTATCTATGGATATGATTACTGTAGACATTACTGAGCACCATGAAAGTATCCATATAGACAGCTTGGCAACGCTTTGGGGAGAAGGCCTGTCAGTGGATGAAGTTGCCGCCTATGCCAATACGATCAGTTATGAGTTGCTGTGTGGGATTACGTCCCGTGTACCTATGATTGAAATTCAGTAATCACCTTCAAATAAGGCCCCGCTTAAACTTATTCAACCAGAATAAGGGGGGGGGGTAAAATATAAATGACTGAAAAAAACTTTAAAATTCAATCGATTAAGCCTGCTTATACAGGTTTTTTTGAACTTAATATTCTTCAATTTAAGCACGTACGTTATCAAGGTGGTTGGTCAAAAACCTTTAGCCGAGAGTTATTTCAACGTGGGCAGGCGGTGGTTGTATTGTTGTACGATGCTACTGAAGAGCAAGTGGTATTGGTTGAGCAGTGCCGAGTGGGCGCGGTTTTTAATGCTCAAACATCCAACCAGCCAGAACAAGCTTGGTTGTTGGAGCCTGTTGCGGGCATGATTGACTCAGGTGAGTCGGCCGAGGAAGCAGGTATTAGAGAAACCCAAGAAGAGACTGGCGCGAGCATTAGTGAATTAGAGTATATTTGCCAATTTTATCCCTCTCCTGGTGCCTGCAATGAAATATTGCACTTATATGCGGCACATATTTCCATTGACTCTCTCTCTGAGTACGCAGGGCTAGCCTCTGAAAATGAAGACATTAAGGTCGTTAAATTAAGCTTTAGTGAAGCAAAGCAAATGTTACTAAATGCTGAGTTTAATGTGGCAAGCACTTACATTGCGTTGCAATGGCTTTTTTTTCAAAAAAATATTCGGATTAAAACATGACAGACAAAAACTTTAAAGAGACACTTTTTTACTTCTTTAGGTATTATCGTATTGAACCTAAATTAAATCGTTATGCGGTGTTGTTCAGCTTGGGTTCCGTGATTGGATGGCTTTATTTCAGCTTTATTGAAAAGTCATTTGTTGGAAAAATGATTTCGGGTGAAGCACTGATTGTCGATTTAGTCTTAGGGTTACCCCTTGTGATGATGTTTACCATTATTGTGTATGCTTGTGCTTATTGGTTTTGTAAGCTCCTTGTGATCTCTCTGCTTCCACACGCGATGGTTCCTTATAAACAAGAATACCCTAAACAGGAAGAGGAGACCTTACAACAAGAAAAAACGCACGGTAAAAACTATTGGGATAAAACGGTTTCAGATGAGAACGATGAAAAAGAAAAGAAGCCTGATGACAAACATCCTGATGCATAGCATAACTGTTTGCCTCTTATGAGCATCCGCGCACTTAAAGTAGAGTCCTCTCTACTTTTAAAATTAGCCTTACCTATTTTATTTGCACAGCTGGCCTTAACAGGGTTGGGTGTTGTAGACACCTTAATGTCTGGTCAAGTAGGTACCAATGATTTAGCAGCTATTGGTTTGGGCACCAGTATTATGTTGCCTATTTTTATGTTTTCAACTGGTATTTTACTGGCCATTACACCACTGGTTGCAAAAGCAGGTGGTGAATCAAAACCTCAACACATTACACGGTACTTAAATCAAGGCTTATGGTTATCGTTACCCCTTGGGATATTAAGTCTTGCCGCTTTAATGAACTTAGAGTGGCTACTGAACCTGCTAAGTTTAAATACAGAAGTCTATCAGTTAACACAAAATTACCTGTTTTACATCGCATTTGGTATGCCAGCCATTGCACTGTATCAAGCGTTGCGTTTTTTTTGGGAAGGCTTAGGCACAACGTTGCCGACTATGTGGATTAGCTTTTTTGCACTCTTGTTAAACATTCCATTAAATGCTATTTTCATCTATGGATTTGGATTTATTGAACCGATGGGGGCAGCAGGGTGCGGCGTGGCCAGCACGATTGTTATGTGGGTAATGCTGTTATTAGGTATCTTATATGTTTTAAAATCAAAGCTTACTCAACCTTTTATTGTGCTTCAAGGTGCCTTTTCAATTAACTGGAAACTTGGACTGTTTCCTATTCTAAATTTAGGAATTCCAACGACTTTCGCACTGTTATTTGAAGTCAGTCTTTTTAGTATGATTGCGCTGTTTGTTGCCCCGTTAGGTGCCGTTGTAATTGCTGGGCATCAAATTGCGATTAACTTTACCTCTCTTGCTTTTATGGTGCCACTGAGTTTTGCGATGGCATTAACGGTTCGAGTTGGGCTGGGATATGGTGAACACAATGCAACACAGTTGCAAATAAGTTTAATCACGGGGTTTTTATTTGCGGTGGTATTGGGTGCTTTGCTTGCCATCATCAGTTATTTTTTAAGAATGGACATTGTAGATTTATATTCGAATGATACAGAGGTACTGCATTTAGCAGCCTCATTGCTTGTATTTGCAGCCATTTACCAAGTGTTTGATGCCATTCAGGTTACCGCAGCTGGGGCGTTAAGAGGGTTTCATGATTCAAAAGTCACCATGCTGGTGACTTTTATTAGTTACTGGGGGGTTGGCTTAGGGTTAGGATATGTTTTTGCATTTACAGATTTCATTTTTGCCCCAATGGGCGTTCAAGGTTTTTGGTTAGGCATTGTTTTAGGGCTTTTACTGGCCTCTATTTTATTGCCTTTACGATTAAAAAAGGTTTATCGTCTTGCTTTTATTCAATGAGTTACTTCAAGCCAACTGCTTATGTGGATCCAACAAAATGTATCATCACTGTTGTCTGCCTTTTCATAATAGAGAGTGTTATCCTGAAACTGCAGAACAGCTCATGAAATCTCGTTATGTAGCCTATGCCAAACAGTTAACGCCTTATTTATTACACACTTGGTGTGCCACAACTCGACCTGAAAATATTACGTTTGATCCAGAGATTGTCTGGACAAAGCTAACCATACATAGCAAAAAGAAAGGGCGTAAAAAAGATTGTGAAGGTTGGGTAAATTTTAGCGCAGTCTATGAGGCCGGGTTTAAATGCTTAGAATTAAAAGAGAATAGTTTTTTCGTACGGGATCAAGATCACCACTGGTGTTATGTCAGTGGTACCTTTATTTAGACGTATCTTCTTTATTGGCTTGATTGTCGGTATTTTTAAAAAACCGAAAAACACCCCACATGGCAAGCGCTACGATAATAATCGCGGCTGCCACAAATCCAAGGGTTAATAATAAAGCAGAACCTATGCTTTCCATGTCAGGCATTTTTAATTTCTCCAAATTCATATTTTTCTCCCAAACCTTTAGATAAAAACGGATAAAAATCTATTTGCCATCTAAAGATTCGAGGGGTATCTTTTTAGTCTAAAGCATTTTACAATAAATGCTATTTTTAAGCTTAAGGTTTATGCAAAAAATGTCACTTACCATCTCTGAACTTGAATCAGAAAGAGCCAAAATTCTTGAAGAAATAGAGAATAAAGCTCAAAAATTTTCTGGAGACTCCAAAAAACCTGAACAAGCTTCTTTAAAAAGTTGGTTAAATGCTGCTGAAGAAGTTATGCCTGCCACTAAACCGGAAAAGACTATGAAAACGAAAGCAAAATCAAACTATCAGTCGCAAGTATTTAAGCCCGCTAGAAATAAAGTGCCTTTTTTTGGCGTATTTATTATTTTAACCCTATTGTTAACTTTATTGGGTGTGATCTATATTGCTTACAGCAGCCTTCATAAAGAACTTCAAAATGTGTTACAAGCATATGAAAAGTCAACGGTTCAAATGAAAGTCACTCAAGAAGAGATAGCCGCTTTACAAAAATCGATCGCAACAGGTGGCAAGGTTGAGCTGTTTGTTTCGCTAGAAGATAAAGTATTTGCGTTAGAAGCACAGGTCTTGGCCTTAAAAAATCAAGTCGAAACGCAAACAATAACACCTAAAAATACTGTGGCAAATAATATTGATGCCCAGCCTAGCTCAACAACTGTTATTACATCAACGAAAAATAGCCCAGAGCAAGAGGATAAACTTGTTACTGAATCGGTACTTGATAAAAGCTTAAAACGTTATACCGAAAGCTTGGAAAAAAGAATCGATCAAAAACTAGAAGCTATTTTGAGTTACCTTGCTGAAAACAAGCAAGCAGAAGGGGAGATTTTTTCAGTAAATAAAAAGGTGAGTGCTCCTACCACACCGAAAGTACCTGCTGTTAAAGTACCTGTTATTCAACAACCCTTAGTGGAGTTAGTTAAACCTATTGAAAAACCAAGTGCCCCAAAACTTGCTGAAACGCCTTCACCCATTAAGCACTACAGTGCCGATGTAAAGTGGCTCATGAACGAACCTAAAATGCACTATACTTTGCAGTTAGCCAGTATGCCTGAGGCGCATTCGTTGCAACAAATCATTAATAAACATCAGTTAAAAGAGGTGAGAACCCTTCCACAAACCCGTAACGGGGTAACAAACTATGTGCTGATTACTGGGTCTTTTTCTGACAGAGCATTAGCCAATGAACTTGCTAAAAAGATAAAATCTGAATCCGGTATTTCTCCATGGGTGCGCAAGATTAAAGACCTGACTTCTCGTATTCAGTAACAAGCCTTCTTCCTTTAGAGGGCTTTAGACGTTCTCGATAACAGGTAATTCAATAATAAAACGAACTCCCTCTATCGGCTCTTGATTGTATTCATAAAAGTTTTCTGCATCAATTTGGCCGTGATGATAGTCGGTAATTAACTTAGCAATATGCAACCCTAAACCAAGATGAGCGTGTTCATCTTGGTTAAACTCTCTGACCGATGTCATGCCTTCAAAAATATGTTGTTCAAAGCCTTTGGGTAATAGGGGGCCTGAATTTTCAACCGTGATAACAACATTGGGTCTCTTCAGCTCAGCCTTTACGGTAATTGGAATCTTATCATTCGAAAAATCCCTTGCATTGCTAATAAGCTTATCTAAAAGCTGTTCAACCATAAAGCCATCACCTAAAACCAATACATCCTCAGACAATCCGTTATTAATGTATTTAAGATTCCACTCGGGGTGTAAGTCGATATTATTTTGCATGTAGTGATTTAACATTAACCCCACAGGAAAAGGTTCTGGCAGTTGGTTATTTAAACTGTCTTCAATACTGGTCGCTTCAGATAATGAGGCAATGATCTGCTTAAGCTGCGTTAATGCGTGTTGCGCATAACCCAGCTGAGTATGCTTAATCTCATTTTCCAGCAAGCTGAGCGCCATGGACAATCGGTTAAGCGGGTTATGCAGCTCATGCCTTAATGCTTTAGGAAGCTGCTTAAGATAGCGCTCATAAGCGCCTAACTGTTTCAGCATTTCATAAATATGATGTCTTAAATCAGAGAGTTCATCCTCGTAATAAAGACTTTTTTTATCCGAAAATTCCAACTCGGTTAAACGCCCTTTAAAGTTAAACATTTTTTTAACATCATTATCTAAGCGTATGATTCTATTTGATAGTGAGGCAATATAAATGAGCGCACCGACAATCACAATAAAAAAGATAAATGACCCAATACCGACCATTCGATAAAAATAATTTAAGCTGTCACTGAACAGCGTTTCCATACGTTCTTCTAATACTAAGGTACCAATAACTTGATTACTGAAGCGTAAGGGTGTGGCAGCCATTAAAGAGATCGGTTGTTGATTTTTATCCATTCGATATTGCTGAATGGTATAGCCCTGAAAGGCCTTTTTAATTAAATTAAGCTCTGGAGTTTTGCTTTGAGGATAAGGGTAGGGAAGGGTGTAGGGAATAAATGTAGCCAGTGTTTTAATAAGTGTTTTTCCAACGGCTGTAAAGAAATCCACATTACTTTCTTGGTTCAGTTCGGGCAACTGCCCAACCACATAAGTGGTGGTGCCATGCGCATTTACCACCCAAAGCACAGAGTTACTTAGGTTTAAGTGGGGAAGTTGCGTCGGTGTTCCTGCTTGAATTTGCAGTGCCCAAAGATCTGGACGGTTCTCTAAAATAAGAGATAAATTCTTAACCGTCTGTTGTTGAATAATTGCCTGATTGGTCAGCATTATGCGATTTAAATCAATGGCAAAACGATAAGCCAAGAAGGGCAAAATGGTGAGCAGCAAAAACAGCAACAAAAAGCGAGTACGAATAGAGAGACGTAAATTAAGTGATTTTATAGCCATTCTATTTGTTTATATTCCTGCTTATCGAATGTATTAAAAGGACTTAATCTATCCTTTTAAATGAGTGCTTATTGCTATTTCTTTTTCCAGCTGTAACCCCGACCATATTCATTATGAATCAGGTTAAAATCAGGGGTTATTTTTTTAAAGGCGTTACGAATTCGGCAAATATGGGTATTAATGGTGTTGCGCTCAACTACCCCTTGCGTTGAAGACTGTAAAGAATCGTAAGAGACCACACTCTCTTTACCAGCTAGGGCAAACTGCTTTAACATTTCAAACTCAGTGGCGGTTAAGTCCAAAGGCTTTTCATGCCAGTAGGCTTTATATTGGTCATGCGAAAGTTCTAAATGTGGAATTTTAGACTTTTCACTCTCTTCATTTTGGTTTTGATTATGGCCAGTAATGCGCAATAAGTTTTTAACTTTAACAATCAGCATATTTAGGCTAATAGGCTTAGGTAAATAATCAATCGCACCCAGTGCATGACCAGTATAAACATCAAACTCGGAGTGTCTTTCAGACAAGAAAATAATAGGGATCGCTTGCTTATAGCCCAAGAGATGTTTAGCCAAGTCAAAGCCACCATCTACCTCAGAGCCTAAAATAATATCGGAGATCACTAAATTAGGTAAAGACTCGGCAAAACTGTCTTCAGCACTTTGACGATTATCAAAGGCGTCTACTGCAAAACCTTGTTGCTCTAAACCTGTTACAAGGCTTTTTAATTGAATCGGATCATCTTCGATCACCGCAATTCGAAAGTCAGTATTTGATGTCATTTATTTTATTCCAATATATTAAACACATTAACCAATGTGCTGAAAGTCTAAAACTTGCATATTCATAATTAAACCTGCGTCTTGAATGGGCAGTACAATGGCGTCTTCTTCAGATTCATTATGGTGAGAGTGCCACCAACCAGGGGGGGTAATAAACGCAGATCCCGCTGTCCAAACGGCTTTAATTGGATCAATTATATTTCCCTCATCATCAATCTCTTTACCAATTAAAGTGTACGTATTTTCGCCTGCTGCCACACAAAAATCAAGCGCAATAGAGTTATGACGATGCGGTTTTTGTGTGACGCCTGCTGGCAATACATTGTACAACGCCCACAAGGTATGGGTAAGCGTCATGGTAATGGGAAAATTAGGGTTGGAAAGTAATATGCCTGTTCGGTTACGACCTTCAGCTACTTTTCGAATCTCTTTCAGTTCTCGACTTAAAAACTCTTTTGTATATAAAACGGGCTCAAAGCGCGGTGAGGACGGGAATACACCCAAATAAGCCAATAAGGGCGCATCATGCACCCAATAAATAGCCGTATCCGAGCTGGCGGTATGGATGGCATCCAGTACACTTGAAAGGGTGAACAGATCCCCCGCTTTCCACTCAATCGTCCCCTCTTTCATTTGAGTACGACCTGTCCCACGAATGATATAAAAAACTTGTGAGGTGGCACTGGCTACTGTTTTTAAGGTATCGCCCTCGCAAATTCGCAGAAAGCTTGCCATTAAATTAGGGGAGGTGGCCGGAACGTCTGTTTTTAAACTCTCCGATAGATCAAAAGGAATAACTCGAGTCTTTCCCTCTTTATGTAACTGGCTAGGATAAGCGATCACATCAATGGTTGGCATCGGTGGATTAACCGCCGACATATACTCTTTAACTTGTGCTTGATGTTGCCATTTTTGTTGTGCGGCTTCTTGAATTTGTTCTGTTTTGGTAAGGTGATTCATTTTATTACTTTACTATCTTATTATTTTGACTAGAGTTTAAATTTATTAAGCTTTTTACGCTCGCTGGAAGAGGGGATGTTTAAAGCTTCTCGATATTTTGCAATAGTACGACGAGCAACCGTAATCTCTTTTTCCTCTAATAATGCCATGAGTTTATTATCACTGAGAGGTTTTTTAGGGTCCTCTTTATCAATTAACCCTTTAATATGAGACTTAATGGCGGTAGCCGATTGATCTGCGCTGCCATACTGGCTAACCCCTGTTGAAAAAAAGTATTTTAGTTCATAAGTACCGCGAGGGGTTTGCATATATTTTTGAGTAGTGGCACGAGAGATGGTCGATTCATGTAACTCTAAATATTCGGCCACCTCTCTTAATACTAAAGGTTGCATGGCCTGCTCACCTTCTTCAAAAAACTGGCTCTGTTTTTCAACAATAAAACGTCCAACTCTTAATAAAGTTTCACCTCGGCTATGAATACTTTTAATCAGTCCTTTTGCCTCAATCAATTGCTCTTTTATTTTTTTAGATTGCTCAGTGTCATTCAAATTTTTGGTCAAATCAACGTAAGCCGAATTAATGCTTAAACGAGGAAAAGCATTGGCATTCAGCTCAACCAACCAGCCCTGTTTTACACGCTTAATTCGAAGATCTGGCACAATCACTTCTGACTGTGTGTTTGAAAAATCACGACCCGGTCTCGGGTTAAGGGATTGAAGGAGCTTTAGTAGCGTTGTAAGCTCTTCGTCATTTAAGCTGTAAAACTTTTTAATTCGCTTATGGTCATGAAGGGAGAGCCAATCAAAATGATTTAAAACAAGCTGCTTAGCGGTTACAACAAATGGGTTGTTCGGCAGGGCATTCAGCTGAAGAAGTAGGGACTCTTGTACATTTTGAGCGGCAACGCCAGTTGGTTCAAATTGCTGAATAGTACTTAAAACCCGAGATAGGGTTTCCAGTGTATAGGCTGTTTCAGGAGACTCTTTTTGGTTAATAGAGTTCAGTAGGGTGTTTAGATCGGAGGAGAGGTACCCCTCTTCATTAATGTCATCAATAATATAGGAGGCTAATACCTCCTGTCCATCGTCCCACGGAAAAATATCTGACTGCCAGTACAAGTGATCATGAAGTGTTTTTTCAGAAGCGGTGTAGTTCTCGGCACTCACATAGTCTTCAGATGATTGAGTACTCACAGCGGGAGTGTGATCGGTATAGACTTCATCCCAGTTACAATCAATTTCTAAATCTTCTGATAAATTATCTGAATTATTAATATCAATCGGTTGTTCATCCGTGGAAGAACTATTTTCATTTTTTTCAAGCTGTTTGTCAGTTAAGGACTCTAAAGACTCATTGTCATTATCTTGCTCCTCTTCAACCTCAAGAAGGTAATTTACCTCAAGTGTGGCCTCAATGGTTTGCTGTACCTCCAATGCCGAATATTGCAAAATCTTAATCGACTGCTGTAACTGAGGGGTCAATTTTAGCTGTTGGCCAATATTGATTTGTAAGCCGGGCATGAGTGCCATCTGAAAAACACCTCCTAATTTAGTGAAAAAGATCCTAGATATAATAATCTAAAATCAGCTTAAACATGTAAAAAGTTAAAGGTTGGCACAATTTAAAAGCTTTATAATTGATCTGTTAATTGATCTATGTATAAAAGCGATCAATATAATTTACATCTAAAAAGGTCAAAGATAGACGGACTTTACGTTTTTAAAGAGAACTAGAATATCATTTTATAATAATGAGTTCTTTTGAAGTTAATAGTAACTAATTGAATGATAAGGTAAATATCAATATATCTGTTTCATTCGTAGTAAAAGCCCTCCCTGATTTTACTCGTACAAGCTTCGCATAATGTATATTATGTTAAATTGGTGCTTGAATGAAACATCCTAAATAAGGCCTATCCCCTCTACATTTTAAAATAGCGTTTTATTAAAAATAAATTGGGTTTTTGCATGATGCGTCTTTGCATCATGCAATCCCTTTGATTTTAAGACAGAATAGTTAAAATGATTTCAGGTGGTCTGCCAATAACAACTTTATCACCTATTTGAATAATGGGAC
>WFQP01000076.1 GCA_015487015.1 Thiomicrorhabdus sp. | reverse complement strand
GTTTATGGGGGCGCCAATATTGACCTAAATACTGTTGGTATTCCGTTAAGGTCAAGGTTTTTAGCAGGGCATTTTTGCGGTCATAAAAGTCAATTTTAAGAGGACGATATTCCTTGGTATCTAACCAGATGACTTGTTTGGTGTAGCCTGAATATTTGTCTATTGGATAGCGTTCACTAACAAAACAGGTGAGGCCATCGCCACAGGGTTCGTCTCGTAGATATTTATAGGTGTACTTTTCAACCTCTTGCGAACTCATGTCTTCATAAGCAAACTCACTGCCCATAAAAGGGCCCGATTTATTACGGGAGCTAATGCGCTTGACTCGTTTTAAGGCGGGTAAATAGAGCCATTGATCGTCGGCACCTTGAATGTGACTAAAGGTTAAAAAAGCCGTGCCTTTGATGTCACGCGGGGTATCAAAAATGGTGAGGCTTTTGTCGCCATCGCCTTGTACTTCTAGCGCTTTGCTTCGTATGGTACGTTTGCTTGAATCACCTTGACGGTTGAGTAAAATCATTTCGATATTGGAGGTTTGATCACTCCAACCGTTATCCCGTTTATCGGCTTCAATGGCAATGGCAAGCCCTTTTTCTTCAGGTGTTTGCGCGTAAATGGGTGCTGAAAATAGGGAGAGGGTCAGGATAAACCCAAGTGTGGTGAATAAAGGTTTTTTCATAATGGTTTCCTTGGTGTTTTAAGCAGTGAACGTATGAATCATAAAGCCAATCCACATGGCTAGTAAAATAACAAAACCACTCACAAAAGCTTTTAGACGATGCAATATATTATTGGTTTTAATATGAATGTAACTGTGTACGATTCGCGTGAATACAAATAACCATGCGGCAATGGTAAACCCAGTATGGTGTGTTTGTGTAATGAGCAGTAGTGCAATTAATGTGTAAAACAGGATGGGCAGTTCATACTGGTTTTGGTAGTTATCACTGTAACGCAATATCTGTTCAGGGGCTTTGCCTCGGTTATGTTTAAAATAACTGGGCGCAACGTGTTTGTTTTTAACCGCATTCATTCTGGCTCTTATCATAAGTAAGCTAACGCTAAAGGTCAGCAATACATTGGCAAATAAGGGATACAGTAAAGTATTATCCATTGAGGTTGGCCTTCTCATTTTTAGGACTGACTTGTTCTGTTGTATTTGTAGACGTTTCAACATCGTCTTTATCCACCATCAGCAGCAGTGTGGGTAAAAATAAGAAATCTAAGAGTAACGCACACGCAATGGTAATGGCCATTAAAATGCCCGTTTGTTGGTTGACCAAAAAAGTGGATTGCGACAGCAGTGCAAAGCCAACAATCAGCACTACCGTTGTCACCCATAAGGCATGACCCACCGTGGAGAAGGCGTAGCGTATGGCATCGGGTGTGGTGAGTTTCATCTCACGACGTGCACGAACGTATTTGCTTAAAAAATGGACGGTATCGTCTACGACTATTCCGATGGAAATGGCAAATACAATGGAGGCGGCCATGCCTAATACACCATAGGTTAGTGCCCAAATACCAATTGCCATAATGGCGGGGGTGAGGTTAGGCACTAAGCTCAGAGCGCCTAATTTTAGACTTTTGAGGGCAAAAAATAGAATGAGCGAAATCAACACCAATGCCAGTGCAGAGCCACTCATCATCTGTTCGATATTACGCATGGTGATATTGGAGAACATAATGTCGGTACTGGTGCCTTTTACCTGCATGACTGGTGGCGTATGATCCACTAACCATTGTTCGGCACGTTGGTTAAAGTCGATGATTTGCGAGGTTGATAAGTTATCGAGCGTGACCGCAATTTTGGTGGCCGATTTATCGACATTGATTTGGTTGTTCAGATCCAAACCGTAGGGCAGTGACATTTCATATAACAGTAAATATTGGGCGGCAAGGTCTTGTTTTTCGGGCATTTTGTACCAAGCGGGGTCGTCACCATGCAGGTTTTGATTGAGTCGTTTTAAGGTATCCGCAATGCTGTTGACGTGTACCACTTCGGGTTGCGCTTCGAGCCACTCTTGAAATTGGGCAATTCGGGCTAAAAATTCAGGGTGATTGATGCCTTGAGGTTCGCCTGATTCGACCGAATAAAATGCCATGCTAATGCCTGTTAGGTTGTCGATTACATAATCGGAGTCTTCTCTAAATTGCACCGACTCATCAAAGTATTCGACAAAATTATCATCAATCACCATTTTAGGAATCATCGCGGCAAAAAATACCAGCATAAGGGTACAACCCCAAAAGAGGGCTTTTTGACGTTTGATGACAAAATCGGCCAGTTTCGCCATCTTATCTTTTTGATTGGGATTTTGGTTGGTTTGCACTCTAACGGGTAGCGCAGAGACCCAAGCAGGTAAGAACACGATGGTGAATAAGAAGGCAAATAGCACTCCCATGGCGGTGATGTTGCCTAAATCGTGAAACGGCGGTGCATCACTGGCATTCATGGCTAAAAACCCAATGGCCGTGGTGAGACTGGTCAGAAAAATAGGCCCAATGTTAATGCGCATGCTTTCTACAATGGCATCATTTTTACTGTAACCCTGCTTCATTAAAGCGAGCATGGAGATTAAAAAATGCACACTGTCCGCCACGGCCAACGTCATAATAATGGTTGGCGCAGAAGCCGAGGGAGGCGTGAGGGCAATGCCAAACCAACCTGCCATGCCCATGGCGGTAGTGATCGAGAAGGCGATGACAAAAATAATTCCCATGAGGGATGAGAAGGATTTAAGCAGTACCAAAAGCATGATAAAAATAAACAGATACATCAGCGGGATGAGTGTGCCCATATCGATCATGCTGGCTTCGGTAAAGGCGTGATTCAGCATGGTAATACCGCTGGCGTGTACCTCAAATTGTGGGTATTTCTCTTTAAATT
>WFQP01000075.1 GCA_015487015.1 Thiomicrorhabdus sp. | reverse complement strand
TATTACCCGTCAGGAGATGGCGAATAAAATAGGCAAAGATATTCGCACCATTGGTAGGGCGATTAAACAGCTTCAAGAACAAGGGCGGTTAAAGCGAGTGGAGTCTGATAAAACTGGGCACTGGGATCTGGGATTGTAAATGGTGGTGTATATACCGTTTAAAAGCGTTTAAAATGAAGGGATGGAATAGAATTCGTTCGCGTTGCCTAGGAGCTTGTCCGAGAAGCCTGTCCGAGAACTAGAATCGTAACGAAAATTACAGAAACGTTATAAGGCGAGCTTATCAAAAAAGGCGAATAGCACGGCTATTTAACGACTTTAATAAGCTCGGATTATGATGTTTATGGGATTTGCAGTCGGTTTTTAGTTCTCGGACAGGCTCCTAGTGGCACTCGATTTTATTAAACAAAATTTGAAATAACAAAGGGGGGGGGGAAGAAAATTGGATTTGATTTCCCCCCCCTTTTTTTAAGGGACTTAATCAGAGATTCCTTAATAACCACCCTCTACTATCTGATGAATTGAAAAATAAGAGTAATTACATGAGTCAAAAAAGCATTCAAACTACCTGCCCATATTGCGGCGTAGGCTGCGGCATGGAAGTCACCGCTCAAGAAGCAAATCAATCCTCAAAACTGGGCATTGAGTCGTATCAAGTAAAAGTGATTGGAGATGACACTCATCCCGCTAATTTTGGACGCTTATGCGTAAAAGGGTCGGCGGCAGGTGAAACTGTTGATTTTGACGGACGTATGCTCACGCCTCAAGTGAATGGTAAAGAGGTCAGTTGGGACACGGCTTTAACGACCGTTGCCGACGCATTTAAAAACATCATTAAAGAGCACGGTTCGGATGCCGTGGCCTTTTATGTCTCAGGGCAACTGCTTACCGAAGACTATTACATTGCCAATAAGCTGGTGAAAGGGTTTTTGGGTACAGCCAATATCGACACCAATTCCCGTTTGTGTATGGCTTCGGCCGTAGTGGGTTATAAACGTGCCTTTGGTGCCGATACGGTTCCCTGCTCTTACGAAGATTTAGAGTTAGCCGATTTGATTTTGATTGTTGGCTCCAATACTGCATGGGCACACCCTATTGTTTACCAACGTATTGCGGCTGAAAAAAAGCGTCGTCCTGACCTTAAAGTTGTGGTGATTGATCCACGTAAAACCGCCACTTGTGATTTAGCGGATTTGCACTTACCACTCAAACCAGGAACCGATGCGGTTCTGTTTAATGGATTATTGGCACAGTTGGCACAGTCGGAGGCACTCGATCAAGCCTTTATCGAACAACACACTGAAGGGTTTGACGCGGCGCTTAAGCAAGCCCAAGCCAAACAAGGTGTCTTGCAAGAGGTCGCACAACAGTGTGAATTGAACTTAGCCGATCTGCAACAGCTGGTCGATTGGGCAGTGGCACGACCTAAAATGGTTTCGCTGTACTCTCAAGGGGTTAACCAGTCCAGTTCAGGCGTGGATAAATCCAATGCGATTATTAACTGTCACCTTGCCACAGGTCGTTTAGGCAAAGAGGGAACCGGGCCGTTCTCCATTACTGGGCAACCTAATGCGATGGGTGGACGAGAAGTGGGGGGCTTAGCTAACCAACTGGCCGCGCACATGGACTTTAATAAACCTGAAAATATTGATCGCGTGGCTCGTTTTTGGAATGCTGAAAACATGGCGACTCAAAATGGCTTAAAAGCCATTGATATGTTCCAGGCGGTGGGCGAAGGTAAAATTAAAGCTATTTGGATTATCAATACTAACCCCGTGGTTTCCATGCCTGATGCCGATGCCGTAAAGCAGGCGTTGATTAATTGTGACATGGTGGTGGTTTCTGATTGTATGCAAAATACCGACACCACAGCGGTGGCTAATGTTTTGTTACCCGCTTTAACATGGGGTGAAACGGATGGTACCGTAACGAATTCAGACCGAACCATCTCTCGCCAACGCACCTTTATGAAAGGGCCAGAATATGCGCGAGCCGATTGGTGGATGATGGCACAAGTGGCTCAAAAAATGGGCTTTACCAAGGCTTTTAACTATCAAAACACTGCAGAAATTTTTAAAGAACATGCCGCACTATCAGGGTTTGAAAATAATGGAACACGTGATTTTGATATCTCATTATTGGCTGATATTTCAGAGCAAGAGTACGAAGAATTAACGCCATTTCAGTGGCCTCTTAATGCTCAAAACCCTTTAAGTGCTGGAGGAACCAAAAGAATTTTTGGCGACAACCATTTTTTTACCCCCAGTGGTAAAGCGCAATTTATTGCGATTACCCCGCGTGCTCCCGCTAATCCAACAACCAAAGAGTACCCCCTTATTTTAAATACCGGTCGTGTACGAGACCAGTGGCATACCATGACGCGTACCGCGAAAACAGCTAAGTTAATGGCGCATACCGACGAGCCTTACATTGCGCTCTCACCAGAGGATGCTAAAGCCTATGGTTTAAAAGAGGGGCAGTTAGCTCAACTTGAAAATAGCCTAGGGCAGTTAATTGGTCGTGTTCAAATTGATCTGGGGCAACGCAAGGGCAGTGTATTTGTTCCCATGCATTGGACGGCACAATACGCTAGTCATGGCCGAGTGGACGTACTGGTTGCCGCCGAAAATGACCCTCTTTCAGGACAGCCCGAATCGAAACATTGCCCAGTAAATATAGCGCCTTACACTGCCAAATGGCATGGCTTTATTTTAAGCCGAGAACCCATTCAAACAGATGGCCTTGAGTACTGGGTTAAAATCAAAGGCAAGCAATTTTACCGTTACGAAATTGCAGGACAACACGCTATTGACGCATATGAGTCTTGGTCAAATGCTCTGTTAGGAGAGAGCGGCGAAGTCATTGAATACATCGATACCAAAGGCGGGCGTTATCGTAAGGCACGGGTTGAGAACGGAGCATTACAATCCGTACTGTTTCTTGCACCCAGCACCGAACTGCCCCCTAGAAGTTGGTTAGGCTCTGTCTTTGCAAAATCCGAACTTGATTCTAAAACCCGTTTAAACCTACTCGCTGGGCAACTCTCGGGCGCAAAAGACGAAGGAAAAATGATCTGTTCCTGTTTTGGTATCGGTTTAAATACGATTGTAGAAGCGATACACAAAGACAAACTCACCTCTGTAGAAGCTATTGGAAAAGCCTTAAAAGCAGGAACTAACTGTGGTTCTTGTTTGCCGGAGTTAACGGATATTTTGGCGAATGAATTGAAGTGATGGGTTGAATTGAATATTATTGAATTGAATTATTCAATAATATTCAATTCAGTAAGATAAAGTATTTCACTTGAATTCTTACCGGTATCTGTTTGACTTAACGATGTTTTCCAGTTCCAGCCTGAAGGGTTTTCTACGTCGACTAAGGAGCCTTCAAGGTAGATAACTTGTCCAATTTTAATTTTCTTGAGTTGTTGTGCGATCTTATCGGTGGCTGGAATGAGGTGGATATTACTGGTGGTGCGCAGAATCTCTTCGTTGGTTACGGCTTCACTATTGGACTGCCACTGATAACCTCGGTCAGATTGCAAAAACTTCATGTCATTTAAAATTATATCGTTGGATAAGTTAAACCAACCGACAACAATGTCCATAGAGGAAAGGCTGGAGTGTCGGTCAAAATAATAACGCTCTGCAGACAGTACTTTTGCGGTTAAGGAAAAGCTGGCCTTTTCGATTAAGGTAACGTCTTTAAATTTAAATTTGTTGAGTGGTGGAGTGGTGTGTTGAAAAGGCCCTGTGTCTACTGTAGCGTCTGACTGGGTGTTTGGAAGGGTTTCGATGTAATAAAAGTGATACCAAGCACCTAAAAGCAGTAAGACCAAAATAAGGGTTTTCATACAGTAGACCTTGGGTTACATCCATTAATAACGAGTATTTAAGCATATTTAATAATGTGGTGGAGGAATTTCTTCTTCAGGGTGTTTAATACCCTCTTGTTGTTTCATATTTTTCAAAAACTCAGACAGTAGCTTTAACTGCTGCTTTAACTGTTGAATATCTTGATGTTGAAGCGCAATGGTTTTTTCCAAGCTTTCAATGGTATCCTCTTGATACGCTTGAGTCATTTGCACCTGTTGCAGTTGCTCAACCATTTGTAGCCACTCGTTGCTTTCTATATTTACAGACATTTTTCCCCCCCCCTCTTATATTTTATTAAACACTGGTTGATAGCCATTTAAGAGGTTGTGTCACCGTAGCTTCACTCTCTTGAGCAAAGCC
>WFQP01000074.1 GCA_015487015.1 Thiomicrorhabdus sp. | reverse complement strand
GCCTATTTTCAAATAGGCTTTTATTTGGTATCGTTCGTCTATGGTCAACTGTTTATAGTTCATTGCAATTTCCTGTGGTAAGAAAATTAGCATTCTATTTCAGTTGGCCTCTTTTCTTACAAGTTAATTGCACTTATTATGCGAATTCAAGCATTAAATAAGAGATATAAAAAGGAGAAAATAATGCGTTTATTGCACACAATGTTACGAGTGGGTAACTTGGAGAAGTCGATTCAGTTTTACACTCAAGTATTGGGAATGACGTTGATTCGTCAAAAAGAGTACCCCAAAGGCGAATTTACATTGGCCTTTCTAGGCTACGGGGATGAAGAGTCCAATACCGTTTTGGAGCTGACCTATAACTGGGGTGTGGATAGCTATGAACTGGGTACGGCTTACGGGCACATTGCGATTGAAGTGCCTGATGTATATGCGATGGCCGATGCAATCAAGGCGGCAGGCGGTAAACTTATTCGAGAAGCGGGGCCAATGAATGCAGGCAATACCATTATTGCTTTTGCAGAAGATCCTGATGGTTACCAAATTGAGTTTATTGGTGAAAACCATGTTCGCTCGTGAAAGAGTTAAGTGCTTACCTTAAGTTTGCCTTTCTATTGTAGGGATTAGGGTATAATTCGGCCAAAATTTTAGATTGATTTGAAAAAGGAATAATGATGTCTCAGTTTGAAAATGTAACGATTGTAAAAAAAGCCTCTGTCTATTTTGATGGAAAAGTAACCAGCCGTACGGTTGTGTTTGCAGATGGAACTAAAAAAACATTGGGTATTATGATGCCGGGTGAGTATGAGTTTGGTACAGATCAAGCAGAAAATATGGAAATGTTGTCGGGGGATGTTGAGGTTTTATTGCCGGGTGAGACGGAATGGAAGGCGATTCCTAATGGCAGTAGCTTTAATGTACCTGCAAATGCTAAATTTGGTATTAAAGTCAATAATATCGCTGACTATTGCTGTTCTTATATTGCATAAAACAGTTTAAATTTTCCCCCCCCCTTTTTTTTCTTCTTCTTCCAAGATCAAGTTAGAGGGGGGGGGAGAAAATTTTTTAGGGTTGCTTAGACTCTTGCTCTTTCTGTTCTCTTAGTGTTCGTTTTTGATTGCGTTTGGCACGGTGCATAAAGTATTGTGCAAAATGAATGGCGATAATTAATAGAAACGCCCCCATTCCAATTTCAGCAATATATTCAATCCACATTATTTGAATCCTTTTTCTAGCGGTTTTAAATCATTGTTTAAATCTTTGATTATTCTGTAATTGTACTGCGTTTTTGTTAGAATTTGCACCCCTTTTATTTTGATCCCCTCTACTGTTAAGGAATTTACATGACCAACCCAAGCCAGCCATTGAATTGGAAAACTTATAAAAATGATACGCTTTCCGGTATTACCGTGGCATTGGCGCTGGTGCCAGAGGCGGTAGCGTTTGCATTTGTTGCTGGTGTTCACCCTTTAGTGGGTTTGTATGCGGCGATTATCGTCGGCATGATTACTGCAGTATTTGGCGGTCGCCCTGGCATGATTACCGCTGCGGCTGGATCCTTGGCGGTGGTAATGATGCATTTGGTGATGGAGCATGGTGCCTCTTTTCTCTTTTTAGCCGTGATTATGATGGGTATTTTTCAAATTATTATTGGCATTATGAAGTGGGGGCGATTTATTCGAATGGTACCCACCTCGGTAATGCTTGGCTTTGTAAATGGCTTGGCACTGATTATTTTATTTGCCCAGTTTACGCAGTTTAAAGATGTGGACGGTCAGTGGCTATCGGGTGATAGTTTAAATATTATGATTGCGATTATTATCGCAACCTTAGCCATTATTTATCTTCTGCCTAGAATCACAAAAGTAGTGCCTTCTGCTTTAGCAGCCATTGTGTTGATTACAGCTGTAGTGGTCATGTTTGATTTGAATGCGGTCACCGTGGGAGATAAAGCCTCAGTATCGGGTACGTTGGAATCATTAATTTATGGTGATGGGGTGGAAGGAGGTTTTCAGGGGTTAAGCTGGTTTACAACCTTGCCAGAGGGGTTTTGGAGTTTAGAAACCTTATGGATTGTATTGCCTTATGCGATTATTTTAACCATTATTGGTTCGGTTGAATCACTGTTAACGATGACTTTGATTGATGACATTACTAATACACGTGGTAAAGCCAATAAAGAGTGTATTGCGTTAGGCGCAGCAAATTGTACCGCAGGTGCATTTGGTACGATGGGTGGGTGTGCTTTGATTGGGCAGTCAATGATTAACGTAAATTCGGGTGGAACAGGACGCTGGTCTGGTATATCGGCGGCGTTAGGGTTGTTGGTGATTGTGTTAGTCGCCTCTTCGTGGATTGAAATGGTACCGATTGGGGCTTTGGTTGGGCTAATGTTTTTTGTAGTGATTGCGACATTTAATTGGTCGAGCTGGAATATCATGCGTGGCATGAGCAAAGCGGATGCTTTTGTAATGGTGTTGGTTACGGTATTGACGGTGGTGTTTGATTTGGCTGTGGCGGTCATATCTGGTGTGGTGGTTGCGGCACTGGTATTTGCATGGCAACATGCACAGCGCATTTTATTGGAAACCTCCTTTGAAGAGATGAATGGCCATAATGTTAAAGTCTACAAAGTAAATGGCCCTCTGTTTTTTGCTTCGGTCAAAAATTTTGCCGACATGTTTAGCCCAGAAAAAGACCCTGATTGTGTCGTGATTGATTTTATGCACTCACGTGTTTACGATCATTCTGGTATTGAAGCGATTGACAATTTAACTAAAAAATATCAAGCCGCAGGTAAAAAGTTGGTGTTAAAGCATTTAAGCCCAGAGTGTTTGCAGTTGCTTGAAAATGCGAAGGGTTTGGTTGAGATTAATGTCTCCGAAGACCCTCATTACCATGTGTCAACCAGCGGGAAAGATTCGAATGCCTAAAATTAATGAACTTAAAAAAGGTGACTTAGTCGAAATTAATGGCGCACCGCATATCGTCAAAAGTTATGACGTTCGTAACCCCTCTTCGCGCGGGGCATCCACTATGTATAAAGTGCGTTTTAATAATTTAAAAACCGGCAATAAAGTAGATGAAACCTTTAAGGGAGAAGACTTTATTAATGCCATGGACTGCCCTAAGGTTCCAGTGATGTTCTCTTATATTGAAGGGGGTAACTATGTGTTTATGAATAATGATGACTACAGTCAATATTTATTGCCTGAAGCGGGACTGGAAGAGTCAAAAAAATACCTGACAGAAGGACTTTCTGGTATTACCGCTATTTTGTTGGATGAGCAGATATTAACGATTGAACTGCCAACTCAGGTAGTGCTTGAAGTGGTTGATACTACGCCGGGTACGAAATCAACCGGCGCTGGACGCACTAAGCCCGCTGTTTTATCTACAGGATATGAGGTTCAAGTCCCTGAGTTTATTGAGCCCAATGAGCAGGTAAAGATCAGCACCCTTACAGGTAAGTTTTTATCGCGAGCCTAATTAAAAGAGATATCTGTACGAAAGGGTGCGGAGATAAAAAAGGCTAAAATATACCTGATTTTTGTTGAAAAGCTTCTGAATAGCTGGCTATTTTCTGTGCTTCTCGTCTTAATCAGTCAAATTGTATTCCTTTTTTCTCTCGCACCCCTCTCGTGCAATGGTCTCTAGAAGCTGTTAAAATGCTCGGCCATATTTTAAATTTTATTATTGAGAGAAGAGATTAAATGCCAATCATTACGTTACCCGATGGTTCAACCAAACAATTTGACGAAGCTGTTTCTGTTATGCAGGTTGCAGAAAGTATTGGAGCAGGCTTGGCTAAGGCTACGGTTGCAGGACGAGTGAATGGTCAGTTAATGGATGCGAGTGATTTAATTGCTCAAGACGCCTCGCTTGAAATTATAACGATGAGAGATGAAGAGGGCGTACATATTATGCGCCACTCTTGTGCGCATTTACTGGGTCATGCTTTAAAGCAGTTATACCCAGATGTAAAAATGGCCATTGGTCCCGTCATTGATAATGGTTTTTATTACGACATTGATATGGCACATAAGGTGACACCAGAAGATTTAAAAGTCATTGAAAAGCGAATGCTTGCGTTAGCAAAAACCAAATACCCTGTCATTAAAAAAATGTTACCCCGTGATGAGGCGATTGTAACCTTTGCCGAGCGTGGTGAAGATTATAAGTTGGAGCTCATTAAAGGCTTAAGCGATGAAACAGAGTTTGGTTTTTATTTTCATGAAGAGTATGTCGACATGTGTGTTGGGCCGCACTTGCCCAATATGGGCTTTGTAAAAGCGCTTAAATTAACGCATATTGCCGGTGCCTATTGGCGTGGTAATTCCGATAATAAAATGTTGCAGCGTATTTATGGTGTGGCTTTTGAGAGTAAGCCCGCGCTCAAAGAGTATCTGATGATGATGGAAGAGGCAGAAAAACGGGATCATCGTAAGCTCGGTAAAACATTGGACCTATTTCATTTAGAAGAGGTCTCTCCTGGTATGGCTTTTTGGCACCCGAAAGGTACAACACTTTATCGTGTGGTGGAAGAGTATATGCGTGGTCAGTTGGTGGCTAATGATTATGAAGAGATTCGTACCCCATTAATTATGGATCGTTCCTTGTGGGAAAAGTCAGGGCATTGGGATAAGTTTAAAGACAATATGTTTACCACCGAGACAGATAATCGTGATTATGCGGTTAAACCAATGAACTGCCCAGGACATATTCAAGTCTACAATCGCCATTTGCATAGCTACAAAGACCTTCCTATTCGTATTGCTGAGTTTGGTACGGTTCACCGTAATGAACCCTCCGGTACGCTTCATGGTTTGATGCGTGTGCGTTCCTTTACTCAGGATGATGCCCATATCTTCTGTACGGAAGACCAAATTAAAGCCGAAGTGCAAGCGTGTATTGATTTGGTGTTTGAGACTTATGCCGATTTTGGATTTGAAAATATTGCGATTAAATTTTCAACACGTCCAGAACAACGTGTGGGATCCGATGCTGTTTGGGATTTGGCAGAAGCGGCACTGGAAGAGACACTTAAAGAAGCTAATTTGGATTATAAGTTGCAACCTGGAGAGGGTGCATTTTATGGTCCTAAAATTGAGTTTCAACTAAAAGACTGTATTGGACGAGTATGGCAGTGTGGTACGATTCAACTTGATTTCTCAATGACACAGGCCGAACGTTTAAATGCGGTGTATGTTGGACAGGATAATGAGAAGCATCATCCGGTTATGATTCATAGAGCCATTTTGGGATCATTGGAACGTTTTGTTGGAATTTTGATTGAACATTATGAAGGAAAGTTCCCAACTTGGTTGTCGCCAATTCAGTGCGTAATGACATCAATTTCGGATGTTCACAACGAATATGTGTCTAAAATGACAAAAAAATTGAAAAAACATGGATTTAGAGTCGATTCGGACTTGAGAAATGAGAAGGTAGGGTTTAAAATTCGCGAGCATACTATGCAACGTGTGCCATATATTTTGGTTGTAGGTGATCAAGAAGTGGCAGATGGAACGGTAAATGTGAGAGCGAGAGGTGGAAATAACCTTGGAAGCTTTACCTATTCGGAGTTGGTTGATTTGCTTAATAATGATATTGGCAAGTTAGGCCGAGTAGTCGAATAATCGTTAAAATAGAACACAATTTTTTAATAACTGGAGGATATTGCTATCGCAATTCGTAGAGGCCGCGGCCGACCACAACAACCTGAAGCACCAAAAGATAGAATTAATGGCGCAATTAAATCACCTGAAGTTCGTTTAATTGACCCTGATGGCGAGCCATTAGGCGTTGTTAGTATTAAAGATGCTTTAGAGCAGTCTCAGGAATTTGGTTTGGATTTGGTGGAAATTACAGCGAAAGCAAACCCTCCTGTTTGTAAAATCATGGATTATGGTAAGTACCTTTACCAGCAACAAAAAAAGAAGCACGAAGCTAAGAAGAAACAGAAGCAAGTGCAGCTTAAAGAAGTTAAGTTTCGCCCAGGAACTGAAGAGGGAGATTATCAGGTCAAACTACGCAACCTGTTGAAATTCCTAGCTAATGGAGATCGTGTCAAAGTAACCATCTGGTTTCGTGGACGCGAGATCACTCATAAGGAACTGGGATTGAAGATGTTGGAACGTGTTCGGGATGATATTCAAGAGGTTGCGACCATTGAACAAATGCCGAAGATGGAAGGCCGTCAAATGCAAATGATGGTTGCTCCAACGAAGAAAAAGTAACGTTTAATTTTTTAAACGTGGCTTAAACAACAGTCGGGATGAGCAGGGGGAGTTATCTTTTTTGTTCATTACTGGTGCAGCTCCTTCAGTGCTGTTCGTTGTACCGAAGTAGATTGTGTATGCAATCTTATTAAAAACCAAGTTACCCTAAAGGGTTAGCTTAAATGCGGAGTTTCATGCTATGCCTAAGATGAAAACAAATAGTAGTGCTAAAAAGCGCTTCAAGAAAACAGGCTCAGGTCGTTTCAAATGTAAACAATCTCACCTTCGTCATATTTTGACCAAAAAGTCGACTAAGCGTAAGCGTCAGCTGCGTTCAGGAAGCATGATCCATGATCATGATGTGGCAATGGTTCGTCGTATGTTACCGTACGCTTAAGGAGAGATTGAAAAATGGCAAGAGTTAAAAGAGGTGTCGTAGCACGCCGTAGACACAATAAAGTATTAAAGCAAGCAAAAGGTTATTACGGAGCTCGTAGTAAAGTTTTTCGTGTTGCTAAACAAGCGGTTATTAAAGCGGGTCAATATGCATACCGTGATCGTCGTACTAAAAAACGTCAGTTCCGTCGTTTATGGATTGCGCGTATTAATGCAGCAGCCCGTATGAATGGTTTGACATATAGCCGTTTTATTAATGGTTTAAACAGAGCAGAGATTGCAATTGACCGTAAGGTTTTAGCAGACATTGCTGTTCATGATGCCGCGGCATTTTCAGCGATTGCTGAAAAAGCAAAAGCAGCATTGTAAAGAGATTGGGCTAAGTCTTACTTAGCTATTTCTCAGGGAAGGCCTGATTAAGGTTATGAATTGTTTTTTCAAGGCTAAAATATTCCGCCTCTTCGTTGTAAATCCTCGCAATACTAGCTATTACGTGCGATCTATGCCTTGAATCGAAAAATTTTATCTCTTGAAAAACTCAACTCAGACTTAATCAGGACTTCCTTGAATTAGGGGGCTTCGGCCCCCTATTTTTTTGTGTTGAGTGCCCTTACTCAGCCTCTCTTATGATGGTTATTAAAGAGTCTATTATTGAATCTTTTTATTCAAAACGATTCAAAAGTAAATTGTTTAATATTTTTCATTCCTCTCTTTTTGGATTTTTAAAGCATGCAAGAACAACTCCAGACTATTATTTCTCAAGCGAAGATGGCCGTTAAATCGGTGACTGATTTAGCTAAATTAGATGAAATTCGTGTTCAATACCTTGGTAAAAAAGGTGAACTGACCAGCATGATGAAAATGCTGGGCAAACTTTCTCACGAAGAGCGTCCAAAAGCGGGGCAGATTATTAATGAAGCCAAGCAGATGGTTCAAGGTATTTTAAATGCAAAGAAGCGAGAGCTGGATGATGCCAAATTAGCCAAGCAACTGGCTGAGGAAAGCATTGATATTACTTTACCAGGACGAGATGTTGATTTAGGTGGTTTGCACCCTGTGACTCGTACACTTCAGCGAATTGAAACGCTGTTTTCAAAAGCTGGGTTTGATGTGGAAACTGGGCCTGAAATTGAAGATGATTGGCATAACTTTGAAGCATTAAATATTCCTGAGACCCATCCTGCCCGTGCGATGCATGATACGTTTTATATTAATGAACATACGGTATTAAGAACGCATACCTCGGGTGTTCAAATTCGTACCATGGAAAATAAAAAACCGCCTTTGCGTATCATTGCACCTGGACGTGTTTACCGCTGTGATTCGGATCAAACGCATACCCCTATGTTTCATCAGGTGGAAGGTTTAATTATTGAAAAAGATGCAAGTTTTGCTCAATTACGTGCACTTTTAATTGAGTTCTTACGTCAGTTCTTTGAAGATGATAATTTGAAAACTCGCTTTAGACCGTCGTACTTTCCATTTACCGAACCTTCGGCAGAAGTGGATATTGCAACCGACCTATTTGGGGACGGCCGTTGGATTGAAGTGCTAGGTTGTGGCATGGTTCATCCTAAAGTATTAACAAATGTGGGTATTGATCCGGATGAATACACTGGGTTAGCGTTTGGTTTAGGTGTTGAGCGCTTGGCTATGCTGCGTTATAACGTGAACGATTTACGCCAGTTCTTTGAAAACGATTTGCGTTTTTTACAACAGTTTAAATAAGATTTGGTGAGAAAAATAACATGAAAATTAGTGAAAATTGGTTAAGAGAGTGGACAAATCCAAACTGGGATACCAACACCCTATCTGAAGAGTTAAGCTTAGCAGGGCTAGAAGTGGACGGTATCGAACCTGTTGCAGGTACTTTTACAAATGTTGTCGTTGGACACGTACTTTCGGTTGAAAAACACCCCGATGCTGATAAATTAAACATTACACAAGTAGATGTGGGTGACGCATCACCAGTTCAAATTGTGTGTGGGGCTAAAAATGTCGTGGTGGGTATGAAAGCCTGCTGTGCAAAAGTGGGTGCTAAATTACCGGGTGATTTTAAAATAAAAAAAGCCAAGTTACGGGGGGTGCCTTCCCATGGCATGTTATGTGGCGTAACCGAAATCGGTTTGCCTGATGATGACGTGGATGGTTTATTTGTTTTACCATCAGACGCCCCAATTGGTATGGATGTTCGTGAATACCTTGATTTAGACGACTGTATTATTGAGGTCGATTTAACACCTAACCGTGCCGATTGCTTTAGTGTTATTGGACTTGCACGTGATATTCATGCCGTGAGTGGCGTTGCACTGACTCAGCCATTTGAAGATAAAGATATGGCTGGTACTCTTAAGTGTTCACAGCCAGTGATCGTTAAAGAAGCGCAAGCTTGCCCTAAATACCTAGGTTGTGTTGTCACGGACTTTGATCCAAAAGCAACCACTCCTGCTTGGATGGTGCAAAAATTACAGCGTTCTGGATTACGTTCGTTAGGCTTGGTGGTCGACATCACAAATTATGTATTATTAGAGCTGGGTCAGCCAATGCATGCCTTTGATTTGGATAGCCTTAAAGGGGCTGTTCAAGTTCGTAAAGCTTATTTAGGCGAAAAGCTGGTCACTCTGGATGAAAAAGAGGTAGTGTTATCTGAGGATACGCTTGTGATTGCCGACGATTCTGGCGTGATTGCCTTAGCGGGTATTATGGGTGGTTTATCAACATCCGTTACTTCCGAGACCACTCAGATCTTTTTTGAGTGTGCGCATTTTTCTCGTTTAGCCATCACAGGTAAAGCTCGTAAATATGGTTTGCATACAGATTCCTCCATGCGTTTTGAACGAGGCGTTGATCCTATGTTGCCTGAGCGTGCTTTAAACCGTGCTTTATCACTGTTTAGTGAGATTGCAGGTGGAACGATTAGCCAAATTCAGGCAACTGTTTCAGAGGAGCATTTACCTAAGCCGATCACTATTGAGTTGCGTTCTGAAACGATTACTAAACGCTTAGGTGTTGAGGTTTCTAAAGCACAGGTAGAGCAAATTTTTGAGCGCTTAGGCTTTGATATTAAAGAGACCGAGTCAGGCTGGGCACTCACCGCGCCCAGTTACCGTTTTGATATGAGTATTGAAATGGACTTGATTGAAGAAGTTGGGCGTATTTTTGGCTATAACAATTTGCCGGAGACCCCAGTTCATGCACCTATGACACTGAATGCATTGCCAGAAGCTGAGCAATCATTGTTTACATTGAAAATGGCCTTAGTGCAACGAGGTTATAATGAAGTGATTACGTACAGCTTTGTTGAAGAGTCTAAGCAGAAGTTACTTGAGCCAAAACAGCCTTATGTTTTATTAAAAAATCCCATATCTGATGATATGAAAGCGATGCGAACAAACCTGTTTTCAGGGTTATTACAATCGGTTGCTTACAACCAAAATAGACAGCAACCTAGAGTGCGTTTATTTGAATCTGGTTTGGTTTTTTATAAAAATGATTCAGACCCAACGGGTGCAACACAAATTCCTATGTTAGGGGGGGTGATTACAGGAAATAAATCGGCTTCGGGCTGGGATGGTGTTGAGAGAGTAGTCGACTTTTTTGATTTAAAGGGGGATGTTGAAACCTTAATTCGTATGAGCCATCAGGTAGAAAACATTCGATTTGAGGCTTGTAAACATCCTGCTCTGCATCCAGGGCAGTCTGCGTCCATAATGAAAAATGGCGAAGAAGTGGGTATAATGGGGCAATTACACCCCTCGTTGGTTAAGCCAATCGGTGTTTCAGGAAAAGTATATTTGTTTCAAATTCATCAAGATGCATTAATGACTATGCAAGTTCCCGCGGCTAAGGTCATCTCTAAGTTTCCTGAAGTCCAGCGTGATCTAGCCTTTTTGGTCGATAAAGATTTAGCAGTTCAAGCATTGATTGATTCGATTGTCGCGGTAGAATCCGATATTCTTAAATCAGTTGAGCTGTTTGATATTTATCGAGGCGATGGCGTGGATGCATCACAAAAAAGTATTGCGCTTACCTTAAAAATTCAACACCAAGATCGAACACTTCAAGATGATGAGGTTGATGCACTTATCTCAGATGTTTTAGCGTCCGCTAAGCAGGCAGTGAACGCAGAATTAAGATAGTTAATTGTAGTTAGGATATAAATAAACATGGCATTAACCAAAGCAGATATTGCGCAAAATTTATCAGATACGTTTGGATTTAATAAAAGAGAGTCAAAAGAGCTGGTGGAGCAATTTTATGACGAGCTTAGTGAAGTTTTGATTTCTGGAGAGCAGATTAAGCTGTCTGGATTTGGTAACTTTGAGCTTCGTGATAAAGCCTCACGTCCTGGTCGTAATCCTAGAACAGGAGAAGATGTTCCTATTTCAGCTCGAAGAGTGGTAACATTTAAGCCTGGACAAAAATTACGTGCACAAATTGATAATTATGGAAAAACCTAATCAAGAAAATTTAAATTCTATGCAACCTTTAACAGCGTTGCCAGATAAAAAATACTTTACTATTGGTGAAGTGGTTAAGATTTGTGAGTTAAAATCGCATGTTTTACGCTACTGGGAACAAGTCTTTCCTCAGCTTGAGCCAAGTAAGCGTAGGGGCAGGCGTTATTATCAGCGTGAAGATCTTGAGTTAGTGTTAGAGATTAAAAACTTGTTACATGAACAGGGGTTCACCATTCCTGGTGCTAAGGCAAGGCTGGCTAAAAAGAATGCTGCTTTACCAGAAAAGGTACTAAGTTCAGATCAAGCCCAGATAATGTCTATTTTACACATCATGAAAAAAGAGCAACAAGAGTTCAAAGCCTATATCACACATAGGTTTTAAAGCACGATGTAGAGCGTTGATAAATGAAAGCGCTTAAATGCATTTAAAATTAAATAAAGCCTTTATTTAGGCTTTTATTCCAAATATTTAAGGTTATAATACGACCGAACTTATTTTGAGTTCTTTCCATTTTCGGGGTGTAGCGCAGCTTGGTAGCGCACTTGACTGGGGGTCAAGTGGTCGCAGGTTCAAATCCTGTCACTCCGACCAATTCAATCTAGTAAAATCAATAACTTATCTATCTTTTAGTACCAAGTAAACCCTCTAAATGCTTATATATAGAGATGTATATGGGGCGATTTTGGGTAGGTTTAGTTTCTTATTTTTTATCTTGGCTGGGCAGTTCTTTTCCACTAATTTGATAAGCAAAAATCAATACTTGTACAATCGATTCATATAGCTCTTCTGGAATTTCATGATTAAGCTCTACCTGACTTAATAACCCAACCAGTGCTTTATCTTCCTGAATAGGGATTCCCAGTTCAGTTGCTTTTTGAATGATCTCGTCTGCAATATAGCCTTTACCTTTTGCCGTTACTTTAGGTGCACCCGAACCGGTGCCTTCATATTCGATTGAGATGGCAATTTTATCGGCAAGGGTTTGTGGGAGCTGATTCATGATTTTTTTTAAACCTCTTTTTGCAGAAAGGCTTAAAGGAGGGCGTTAATTTAAGATAAAAGTAACGTTTGAGATAAGCCTAGCTTTTCGGCACTGACTTGGATGATTTCTGGTGTATTTTTCCAAGAGATGATTTTGTCATTTTGGGTGCTGTTTTTAATTAAAATGAGCAGTGTTTGTAAGCCTGCACTGTCAATGCCTTCAACAGCTGAGGCTTCTATTTCGATCTCATCTTCAGCATCACTAAACATCTGGTTAAGGGTATTAAAGTGAACATCAATATGATGGATGGTTAAGTTTTCAGGAAGCTTAATTTCTGTACTCATTATCATATCCTTATGTTTTCGCGTTGTTCCATTTTAGCGTGTTATAGAACTCGGCTAATAACAGATAATAGTTTTTCAGGGCTAAACGGCTTTACAATCCATCCAGTTGCACCAGCAGCTTTACCTTTTGCTTTCATATCACCAGAAGACTCTGTGGTAAGGCAAAGTAGGGGGGTAAACTTATAGTTTGGCATGGCTCTTAAAGCGGTAACGAGTTCAATGCCATTCATATTGGGCATGTTAATATCGGTTACGACTAAATCAAATTGCTCTTTTTGTGCAATGGCTAAAGCGACAGCTCCATCTTCGGCTTCTGTTACATCGTGCCCCGCAGACTTTAAGGACATGCTTACCATTTGTCTCATTGACTTAGAATCATCTACTGCTAAGATTTTTGGCATCTTATATTCTCACTGTTTAGGCTTGTAAATTTATTATTTTGGGCAATATTATACATACGGGGTTATATATTTAATGATTTTTTAATTTTGGCTAAAATGCCATCGTTTATTAATGGGTCAGTATGAAGAATAACGATAAGTTTTTCATTAATCGTTGCGAGTCCTTGAATATAGTCAGACTGTACTCTTCCTGACATATCCGGAGCGATTTGAAGCTCTTTTTCTTGAATTGTATACACATCAGAAACGCCATCAACGACTAATCCAATAATTTTTTGAGTACCCACCGCATCTTCAGCTCTTACGATAATGACAACGGTTGTATCATCGTAAGTCATCTCTTCTAGGCCAAAACGGATGCGTAGGTCAATAATGGGAACCACCGCTCCACGCAGGTTAATGACGCCCATGACATATTTGGGTGTATTAGGAATGGGGGTTGTATGCTCCCACCCTTTAATCTCTTGCACCCTTAATATATCAACACCATACTCTTCCTGCCCCAGTATAAAGCTTAAGACTTGATCGTTATCATCATTTTGTTGATCAATTTGCTCTTGGATGGAGTCTATATTTTTTTCCATATGTTGGCGTCTCTTCTGTAGTTGACAGGATGAGTTTCTAAACTAACCGATTCGTTTAAAAAGGTCTAGTCTTTGCAGGTAAATTTGATTAAAAAATGTATATTTCTCTTTTTTTATTAAGAACTTTAGGTTTATATCCTTATTGTTTTCTATTAAATATGAATATCAATTAAAGCGACTTGAGTGCTCTGTTGGGTCGTTGTCGGTTTTTGTTGAATGATTTGGATGCTGTTTATAGGGAGTTCGTTATCTGAGAAAGACTGCGTTAATGTGGTTAATTGTGTTTTGATTAGATTTTCCAGTGTTTGTGTTTCACACCAAAGAAAGCAGCTTATCTCCCTTTGAGGGTTCATAATCAATTTGGTTGAAAGTTCACCTTGCGGTAAAGAGGTATCAATTAAAACCTCCCATGAAGAGGGAGAAGTATGTTTGTTTTGACGAAGCTCAATGGTATTTTTATGCACCTGTTTACTGGATTCAAAAGGGAGTTCTAAAGGTGTTATTAAAGGATTTTCATAGAGCTGTAACTGCTGAACAGTGAGCCGATTAATGGCTTGTGTTAGCACATTCGTAAGTTGCAAAAGTTGTGTTGTTGGGGCTTTAGCACTAAGTGACTCACTCTGCTGTTTAAGCGTGAGTAGTTGTGCTTTTAAATCTTTTTGAACGTTGGATGTCTCACTATTTTTAAGCTTAGATTCTAAAAATAGGCCACTTTGTTCCAGTCTGTTTTTAAGCTCTTTTCCCGTACTGGGTGCATTTGACTTGAGCATTTGATCCAGCAATTGATTAATGGGTGAGAGCAAGGCAGGTGGGAGTGATTGCAATAGGCTTATTTGCTGAAAGGCCTGCGAAACATTTGTTTGTGCAGGCATTAATTGTCGGTAAGTGGTTTGAAGTATTTGTTGTGTTTGGCTGGAAGGTGCCGGTTTGTTGTTTGAAACAATGGACAATACGATAGAGGGCTGTGTTTGTTTAACTTGTACCTGTACCGAACCCGTTTGCAGTTTGGTTTCTGCAGTACTTGCAAGCAACGTTTGGTTTCCAATGCTGAGCTGTACTTGACTGCCTTGAACAGATTTAATGGTGGCATTGAGGGTTTGTCCAACATTCAAAACTATGTTTTTGGAGGTAGCTGAATGAAGATTAAGTGCAGAGGAGGAGATATTATTAGGAATATAAACCATTTTTATTTGCATCTTACTCAATTACGATTATATTGTTTGTCATTATGACAGTATTAGCTGAATGCTTCATTAAAAAACAATGGGGATAAACAATGAGTGAAAGAGAGTTTGAATTTACAGACAATGATTTTAAACGTGTTCAAAAAATTGCGTACGATTTTGCCGGAATTGATTTAAATGATTCCAAAAATAATCTGGTTTATAACCGGTTGGCAAAGCGTATTCGTTTTTTAGAGCAAAAAAGTTTTAATGAGTACCTTGACTATGTTGAGCAGCAAGGTGAGTCAGAGTTTATACATTTAATTAACTCCATTACGACAAACTTAACGTTCTTTTTTAGAGAGAACCACCATTTTGAGTACCTTGCGAATACGGTTATTCCAGAATTGATTAAACAGAATGCTGCAACAAAAAAAATACGTATTTGGTCGGCAGGTTGCTCAACAGGGGAAGAACCTTACTCAATTGCCATTGTATTAAAAGAGTGTGTGCCTGCGGGCTGGGATGCCAAGGTCATTGCAACCGATTTAGATTCGAATGTTGTCAACTCAGGGCTTGCTGGTGTTTATAAAATAGATCGTTTAAAAGGGGTTTCAGAGGCACGTAAAAGTCGCTGGTTTATGAAAGGTGAAGGTTCTAAAACGGGGTTTGTTAAGACCAAAGATGAACTGCAAAAAATAATTGAATTTGGGCAACTAAATTTAATGGAAAATTGGCCTTTTAAAGAGAAATTTGACGCTATTTTCTGCCGTAACGTCGTTATTTACTTTGATAAACCTACACAAAGTAAGCTGTTTAACCGATATGCAGACAGCCTTCCGTTAGGTGGACATCTTTTTGTAGGCCATTCGGAATCACTTTATAAAGTGTGCGATCGTTTTGAATTACTCGGTCAAACGACTTATAAAAAAATAAAATAAATTGGAATATTCTTCATGGCTTTTTGTATCTGAAAAGCGTTTGATGTATTTTCGTTTAAGTTGAAAGGATAAACTGTGAAAAAGCCCATTAGAGTTCTTATTGTAGATGATTCGGTTTTAGTTAGACAAATGCTAGAAGAGATGCTCTCTTCTGATCCTGAAATAGAGGTTATTGGTACTGCTTTCGATCCTTTTGATGCTCGAGAAAAAATTAAAGCACTGCATCCAGATGTATTAACGCTTGATGTTGAAATGCCAAAAATGGATGGGGTGACTTTTTTAAGAAACTTAATGCGCTTGCACCCCATGCCCGTTGTGATGGTATCGACCTTAACAGAAAAGGGAGCCGATGTTACCTTTGAGGCGATGGATTTGGGTGCTATTGATTTTGTAACCAAACCTAAGATTAACTTAGTTAATACCTTTGAAGCCTATACAGAAGAGATCTGCAGTAAGGTCAAAGTGGCATCTAAAGTAAGAAAGTCGACATTAGAGTACCAATACAACCGTTATGTCGCCAACCTAAATGCGCCTCCTGCTGTTGCACAAGCCCCTTCTATCTCGAGTAACAAACCCACATCAGGCAGTACAGCTTCCCCTTTACCCCTTAAACGAACAATTTCCTCTAATAAAATCATTGCACTGGGTGCTTCAACAGGAGGAACAGAAGCGATTAAAGAGGTTTTAATGAGGTTGCCAGCCAGTACGCCAGCGATTGTGATTACACAGCATATTCCCGCTTCATTTAGTTTACCGTTTGCTAAGCGAATGAATACGGTTTCAGAGATGACTGTTTTTCATGCCAAAGATGGTCAGCCTATTTTATCGGGCAATGTTTACATTGCACCTGGAGATAAGCACTTAATGGTGGCAAAAGAAGCGGGTGGGTATGTTTGTCGCTTGCATGATGGTCCGCCCGTTAATCGGCACAAGCCTGCCGTGGATGTTATGTTTCGCTCCGTCACTAAAAATGTTGGCGCTAATGCTATTTGTGTTCTATTAACCGGTATGGGTGCTGATGGAGCCGTTGGAATGAAAGAGATGCAAGCTGTTAAAGCCGCTACCATAGCGCAAGATGAAAAATCAAGCGTGGTTTGGGGGATGCCTGGTGAAGCCGTTAAGCTGGGAGCCGCGGATTACGTACTGCCTTTAGATAAAATTCCAGAGAAAATTTTGGGGTTAGTATAGGTTTTTTGGCATTAAACATGCTTGAATGAATTTGGTGTAGATTGATTTGTAGAAAAAATAAATGATCTCAACTCCCGAATAAATATGTGACATGGGAGCTATGTTGGACCGTCATTTGAGCTTAAATTTAAGGAAATAAAAACATGCCATATATATTCACTGCATATTGGCCAGCTTGGCTTGTAACGCTAATCGCTGGAGGAGTCACGTTCTTTAACATTCCTTTTATAGGGTTTATAGCGGTTGTATTGGTCTCCGTTGTTTGGGCGGTACTTGTGGCAAAAGTTGCCAGCCATTCCGGTGGGAAGGCGAAACAGGCCTCGGTAGAGACTGCTGCATCACAAAAAAGTATGCCCTCTCCCTCTCATGAAGCTGTTGTGCGCGTCACTGTTGCAGATGAATCATTGCAAGTGATTATGAGTGATGTGGATTCGGTGGTTGAAAATGAAGTGGAAGTGGTTCGAGAAGAGCTTACTCAAATAAAAGAGCTGATTTCAGAATCTATTGAAACACTTAACTTAAGCTTTTCTGGATTGCATGAGCAAACACGTTCACAATATGAGCTGGTCTTGTCTTTATTAGAAAATCTTGGAGGCGAGGGAGAGCAAAGCGATGAAATGAGTATTAAGCAGTTTTCAGTCGAGATTAAAGAGGTATTGCAGTACCTGATTAACTTATTAATTGAGACCAGTCAGCGCAGTAATCAAACCGTTGCTAAAATTGATGAAATGGTGGGGCAAATTGAATCGATCTTCCATCTTCTCGAAGATGTGAAAGGCATTGCCGATCAAACGAATTTACTCGCCTTGAATGCGGCCATTGAAGCGGCACGAGCGGGTGAAGCGGGTCGTGGTTTTGCTGTGGTAGCCGATGAAGTTCGTAAATTATCTATTAACTCAAATGTATTGAATGAGCAAATTCGTAAGCAGGCCGAAGCGGCTAAATCGATGGTGAATCAAGTACGAAACATTGTAAGTGAAACCGCTTCAACCGATATGGAACATGCCAACTCTTCTCAAACAAAAATGAATGTTATGTTAACCGAATTGGATGAGATGAATGACGGCATATCCAATAAATTAGGTAGCTTTTCAGGCTTAATTACGGGGATTGAAGGAAGCGTTTCTGATGCCATGCGCTCACTCCAGTTTGAAGATATTGTTCGTCAGTTGGTTGACCAAGTTGCGAGTCACTTAGATAATTTAAACCAGTTCTCCAGTGAGATCAGTGAGTTTTTAGAAGAGAACCGTTCCAACCCAACAGTAGATGAAGAAGAGTATAAACAGCGTGTTGAAAGCTTCCGTCAAAAAATACATCAAAAGCGTAAAGAGATTGAAGAGTCTCGAATGAAGCGAGTGAACTTAGAGTCGATGGATGAAGGCGAAATTGAACTGTTCTAAAAATAAGTGATCAATAAAAAAGCCCTGATGAGTATGTTTTTCTCATCGGGGCTTTTTTGTTTTTAATAGGGGGGGGGGAAGAATTGTTTAAATCATATTGCCCATATGGTCATTCCAAAAGCTACCAAAAATTAAGCTAAAGAAAAGACCTGTTCCACAAACAATGTACCAATAGCGACGCTTTCTAATATCTGCTTCAGTTTCTTCTTCAGGTTGGTCTTTAAAAAACACCAGCAATAACGCAATTGCGCCGATAAACCCAGCTACATTTGCAAGGTGATGAATGCCTGATAGCATGGCGGATATGCCTAAAGCAAGGATGGTGGCATAGGTAATGAGTAGTATTCGCATAGTTTAATATTTTCCTATTGTGGGACTTTTACAGGAAAGGGTACACGGATAAAAAAGGTTAAAATATGCCTGATTTTTGTTGAAAACTTTGTGAATAGCCAGCTATTCCCAGCTATTCCCAGCGATTTCTGCCTCAATCAGTCAAGTTTTTCCCCTTTTTTCTTTCGTGCCTCTCTCGTGTACAGGTCTCATTGTAAAATTTAATTTTTCCTATTGTATTGAATTTAAAAAGGGTTACCTATTTTTTTTGCAAAAAATTGGAGAGAATCATGTATAAAATCACTTTTTTTGTACCCGAGACACATCTTACTCACGTTAAAGAGGCTTTATTTCTTGCAGGTGCCGGTAAAATTGGGTCGTATGATTGTTGTGCGTGGCAGGTAAAAGGGCAGGGGCAGTTTAGAGCATTAGCTGGCAGTCAGCCTTTTTTAGGTGAGGTTAATCATTTGGAAGAGGTGGAGGAGTATCGGGTTGAAATGGTCTGCGATGAAGCAATGATTCAAGAGGCCGTTCAAGCACTGTTAAACGCTCATCCTTATGAAACACCCGCTTATGATGTGGTAAAAGTATTAACCTTTAAATAGAGGACTTTGCACGAAAGGGTACACGGATAAAAAAGGCTAAAACTTAGCTATTCCTTGAGCTTTCCGTCTTAATCAGTTAATTTTTTCTCTTGCCCATCTCGTACAAAGGCTCCAGATAAAAAAAGAGCCTTTACAAGAAAGGCTCTAAGCGTTAATTTTAAAAGACTTATTATTTATCTTTAGGTGGATCAAATTTAATTAATTCAATGGTAAAAATAAGTGTTTGATTTGGACCAATTGCATCCCCCGCACCTCTTTCACCGTACGCCATGTCGGAAGGAATATAAACTTCCCACTTAGAACCGGGTTTCATAAGCTTTAAGACCTCTCCCCAACCCTTAATAACACTGCCCATTTGAAGCGTTAAAGGGGTGCCACGTTGATAAGAGCTATCAAACTCCGTACCATCCAATAGGGTACCGCGATAGTGTGCCGAGATGGTGTCTTCCGCTGTTGGAGAGCTGCCTTCCCCTTTTGTTAATACCTTATACTGAACGCCACTGTCTAAAGTGATCACGCCCTCTTTTTTTGCATTTTTAGCTAAAAATGCTTTTCCTTCGTCTAAATTAGTTCTTGCCATAGACTGTTGTTTTTCAAGTTGTTGCTGTTGCATACGCTGCTTAACCGTATTAATGGCTGACATCATCTCCTCTTCGGTTAATTTAAGGTTACGATTTTTCAGTGCGTCTTCTAAGCCCTGAGAAAATGACTCAACATCAATTTCAAGTCCTTGAGCACGAAAGTTTTTGGCAATGTCAGCGCCTAAGGTATAGCTGGCTTTTTGTTCAATGGTCTTTAAGCCGTGGTCATCAGCAATGGCTGAAGAGGCTAAGGCAAGACCCAGAGAGATAAGTAATATTTTTTTCATGTAATGTTTCCGAGTTTAAAAGGTTGAATCTAAAGATTAAGATACCGTGAGGTACCTAATTTCTACCATAAATAATAAGTGTTTTTGCTTAACTTGTAAAATAAAATTTAATCCGAAAGATTATCTAAGTATTTTTCAGCGTCTAGAGCCGCCATACAGCCTGCACCCGCCGATGTAATCGCCTGCTTGTAGTGTTGATCCATTACATCACCAGCGGCAAAGATGCCCTTAATTGAGGTTTGGGTTGCATTACCTTGCAGGCCACTGTTTACGGTTAAATAGCCGTGATCCATCTCTAATTGTCCATCAAATATGCCTGTATTAGGAGTGTGCCCAATGGCAATAAAGACACCAGATAGTTCAATCTCTTTGGTGCTGTCATCTTTCATGCTTTTTAAACGCATCCCCGTTACGCCCATATTGTCGCCCAGCACTTCGTCTAGTGTGCTGTTAAATTCAATGGTGATATTGCCATTTTCTGCTTTTTCTTGAAGTTGTTTGGCCAGAATTTTTTCGCAGGAAAATTTATCACGGCGATGCACAATGACCACTTCATCTGCAATATTAGATAAATAAAGTGCTTCTTCGACGGCGGTATTTCCCCCCCCAATCACGGCAACTTTTTGGTTGCGATAAAAGAAACCATCGCAGGTGGCACAAGCTGAAACGCCTTTGCCCTTAAATGCTTCTTCTGACTCAATCCCTAAATACTTAGCTGAGGCACCAGTGGCAATAATCAGTGCATCACAGGTGTACTCACCGGAATCCCCAATTAGCTTAAAAGGTTTCTTGGTTAATTCTGTTGTATGAATGTGGTCAAAAATAATTTCGGTACCAAAGCGTTCGGCGTGTTTTTGCATGCGTTGCATTAAGTCAGGGCCGGTTAACCCTTCAGGATCGCCGGGCCAGTTATCCACTTCGGTAGTCGTAGTTAATTGGCCACCTTGTTGTAACCCTGTAATCATAACGGGCTCTAAGTTGGCTCGGGCAGCATAAACAGCGGCTGTGTAGCCCGCAGGCCCTGTTCCTAAAATAAGTAGTTTGCAGTGTTTTGTAGCCATCCTGTTTTCCTTTTTATAATTTTAATCAGGGGTTATGTGCTAAAATTTTAGCAGTTTTTAAGAGAGTCTCTAGAATAATTTGAGATTAAATTTTGTGTTTTTAATATAAGGGATATTTGTATGAGTGCATTCACTTATGCAATGATCTCGTTTAAGAAGTGTTCATGACGTTTAAACCTGCCAAACCTAAACCAAAGCCAGCCGAAACAGAGCCTAAGAGTACTTCGGCTGCCTCTACAACCACGCATTTTGCATGGCTTTTAAAAGATGGTGTCGTCCTTAGTTGTATTGGATTAGCTTTTTTCTTATTTATTATCTTATTCAGTTACAACCCACTCGATCCTGGTTTTGACAGTGTAGGCAGTGTGCATGACATTTCAAATTACGGGGGTAAAACGGGTGCTTGGCTCTCTTCAATGGTGTTGTACCTGTTTGGTGTTTTTGGTTTTTTAATTCCCTTCGGCATTTTGTTTGCGGGGTGGGTAACGCTTAAAATTCGGAAGGGTAATGATCTAGACTATTTACGCTTTATTATTAGCTTGTTTGGGTTATTACTTTTAATTACCTCAGGCTCAGGTTTAGCGAACCTATATTTAGAACCCAATATGAGTTTGGTTCAACTGCCTTATTCTGCAGGTGGCGTATTGGGCTATGAGTTTAGCAAATGGTTGGTGTCTGGTATTGATTTGCTCGGTGCTACGTTGGTGCTCTTGGTTCTTTTTGCCGTGGCCTTTAGTATGTTAACTAGTTGCTCTTGGCTCACTATTTCAGAATTTACTGGGCGTTACGCTTGGAAAGTAGGGGGCTTTATTCAGAAACAAGCGCAAGAGATGAGTGCCGAGGTTAAGGAGAAGAAATTAAAAAATTCCCTTGTAAAATCACCACAAGAAAAATTAAAAACGGATTCTGAAATTCAATCCTTATTGAGTGCCTCTAAAGCTAATAAACAAGAGTGCGCATCGACACCCAGTTCACTGAAAAAAATTATTACTGAAAAACTGGTGAAAAAAACAGCCAGCAGTAAAATATCTAAAAAATATGAGTCTAAGCAGGGGAGTCAGTCAGGCGAATTAAATACTCCAGCTTCCGATTCCTTAGCGCAATCAGGCGCAAGTTCAGAGGTTAAAATTGGTCAAAAGCAGCAAACTCGTACTGTCTTACCCACGGTTCAGTCTGGCGATTTACCCGACTTAGCGTTATTAGATGAACCACCCGAGTACGAAGAAGGTTTTTCAAGCGATGAGTTAGCCGCACTGTCTAGCTTATTAGAGCAACGCTTGCTTGAATTTGGTGTAACAGTAAAAGTGGAATCTGTTCAGCCCGGCCCCGTAGTAACGCGTTTTGAAATTCTGCCAGCGGCAGGGGTGAAGGTTAGTCAAATTAACAACCTTGCTAAAGATTTGGCACGCGTACTTTCGGTACAATCGGTGCGTGTGGTAGATGTCATTCCAGGTAAAGCGGTGGTAGGGATTGAGATTCCAAATGAACAGCGGGAAATTGTAGGCTTTAGAGAGATACTCTCATCAGACGTTTTTCAAAATTCAAAATCGTCTCTTACCATTGGCCTAGGAAAAGACATCGCAGGTAACCCTGTGGTGGCCGATATTACTAAAATGCCTCACCTATTGGTAGCAGGAACCACGGGTTCAGGTAAATCTGTTGGGGTAAACAGCATGATTTTAAGCTTGCTGTACAAAAGTACTCCCGAGCAAGTTCGCTTGATTATGGTCGATCCAAAAATGCTCGAACTCTCTGTGTATGACGACATTCCGCACCTACTTACACCTGTAGTCACCGACATGAGTGAGGCCGCCAATGCATTGCGCTGGTGTGTCTTTGAAATGGATCGACGTTATCAATTAATGGCCAAACTCGGCGTGCGAAATATTGCAGGTTTTAATGAGAAAGTACAAAAAGCGATTGATGAAGGCAACCCATTAATTGATCCGCTGTATCAACAAGTGGCCAATTACGGACATGAGTTAGGCGAAAAACCGCCCACCCTAAAAACGCTGCCCTGCATTGTGGTGGTGGTGGACGAATTTGCCGATATGATTATGGTGGTGGGTAAAGAGGTAGAACAACTGATTGCTCGTATTGCTCAAAAAGCACGCGCGGCAGGAATTCATCTAATTTTGGCCACACAACGTCCTTCGGTAAATGTCATTACTGGGTTGATAAAAGCCAATATTCCCACCCGTATCTCCTTTATGGTCAGCACTAAAATTGATTCCAGAACCATTTTGGATCAAGGGGGTGCCGAGCAGTTATTAGGCATGGGCGATATGCTCTTTTTACCCCCCGGTTCAGGAAACCCTAAGCGGGTACATGGGGCGTTTGTCAGTGATGAAGAAGTGCATCGTGTCGCTAATTTTGTGCGAAGCCAAGGTGAACCACAGTATTTAGAAGCCATTACCCAAGGGTTGAGCAATCAAGAGGGCACCGAGGGCGGTGCAACCGATGCCGAGCTGGATGATCTTTACGATGCCGCCGTGGCGTTTGTAACCGAAGGGCGACGGGTTTCCATCTCTTCGGTGCAAAGACAGTTTAGAATTGGCTATAATCGTGCGGCTCGTATTGTCGAAGCGATGGAGTCCGCAGGGGTGATCTCTACCTCGGGTCCAAATGGCAATCGTGAAGTCTTAGCGCCTAAACCACAGGAATAAAAAATGTTTAAAAATTCAATTAAAACCGTGACTTTTTTAGGGCTTATGGGCTTAGGAATGTACGCTCAGGCACAAGCTTCTTTGCAAGAGTATGTCAATAATCTAAAAACATTTAGTGCCGATTTTGAGCAAGTGCAACCCGATGAAAGTGTGTTTGCTTTACATAAATCAACCGGCAGCTTTAAGCTTAATCGCCCCGGGCAACTGGTTTGGAAATACGATACGCCCAACCCTCAAAAAATTGTGATTGATGGGGAAAACTTATGGGTTTTTGATGAAGACCTAGACCAAGTGACCGTACGTCCAGTGGCCGATATTAAAGGCGATATTCCACTTAGCTGGATATTGTATGACGATGAAACCATCGAAAAAAAGTTCATGATTTTAGAGGTAGGCCACCGTGCAGGATTAACGTGGTACAACTTAACCCCTAAAAAATCCACCTATTTTCAAAGCCTTGAAATTGGTATGAAAGCGGGTGAAATGGCCGAAGTATGGATGTATCAAGACGCCAATAATATTACCAAAGTACGTTTTTACAACATTGAATCCAATCATGTGATACCGCTCAAAACCTTTCAATTCCAAGTACCTGAAGGGGTCGATTTAGTGGGTGAAGCACTTTAAATGTCCGTTTATCGTCCACTGTCAGATCGTTTAAGACCTAGCACGTTAGAGCACTATGTAGGGCAAACTCACCTGCTTGCACCCAAGCGTGCGCTCTCTCGAATGTTTGAAGCCAATAGTCTGCACTCCATGATTTTTTGGGGGCCACCAGGGGTTGGAAAAACCACCTTAGCACGGCTCATTGCCCATCAATCTGACTTACAATTTATTAGTATGTCCGCCGTATTAGACGGTGTAAAAGAGGTAAGAGCCGCTGTAGAGCAGGCCAAGTTGCATCGTAAACAATTTAAGCAGGGCACCTTGCTTTTTGTAGACGAAGTACACCGCTTTAACAAAGCCCAGCAAGATGCATTTTTACCCTATGTGGAAGACGGCACCTTTATTTTTATTGGTGCAACCACTGAAAATCCCTCTTTTGAACTAAATAACGCACTTTTATCTCGTGCCCGAGTATACGTATTGCGCACTCTGGACGATGACGAGTTGCACGAGGTTTTAGAACGAGGGAGACAGTTATTAGAAAAAGATTTTCCCCCCCCCCTCTCTTCTAAAGCAGAAAGCACCGAGCCACCACCGATTGAACTGCATATTGAAGAGAAAGCCAAAACGTTGCTTATTGCATCCGCCGATGGCGATGCGCGTAGATTGCTGAACCATTTAGAGCAAGCCGTTGATTTTGCAGAACTGAGCACAGAACCCAGTACCGCTAACCGAATGGTGCTGAGTTATCAAGCTTGCCAAGAGGTGATTCAAGGTGGGGTTCGTCGTTTTGATAAAGGTGGCGAAGCTTTTTATGACCAAATATCAGCTCTGCATAAATCTATTCGAGGCTCCGATGCCAATGCCGCGCTGTATTGGTTGGTGCGAATGCTGGATGGTGGGGTCGATGCCCGCTACCTTGCCCGTCGCTTAATTAGAATGGCCAGCGAAGAGATTGGCAATGCCGACCCAAAAGCTCTGCAAATTGCCGTCAATGCGGCTGAAGCCTATGAACGTCTTGGCTCGCCCGAAGGCGATTTAGCGCTCGCACATGCGGCCTCATATTTAGCCGTTGCCCCCAAGTCCAATGCGGTATACATGGCGTATAAAGCGGTGTTAGCAGATATAAAAGCACACGGCTCTTATGAGGTGCCTTTGCACTTGCGTAATGCGCCAACCAAACTGATGAGCGACTTAGACTACGGAAAAGGCTATCGCTACGCTCACGATGAACCCGAAGCCTTTGCCTCAGGAGAGTGCTATTTTCCAGAAGAGATGGCCGAAAAAAAGTACTATCAGCCCGTTGAGCGAGGCCTTGAGATTAAAATTTCTGCTAAGATAAAGCACTTAGAAGCACTGAACCGGCAAGCCACTTATAAACGCCGTTCATAACCGTTCATAAATCGAGACCTTAAAAGGAATGAACGCACGCATAACCAGAGTCGTGTGCTTCACTCATACAAAGGTCTCAAGCCGTTATTTTAAAAAGGAAATTAAATGGTCACCATGACAACACTGGGCTGGTTTGCCATTGCTATGGGCGGCGCTTTAGGTGCCGTGGCACGTTTTGCCATGTCGCATCAAGTGTACCAGTGGTTTGGGCGAGAGTTTGCGTGGGGCACGCTGTCAGTTAATGTACTTGGCTCTTTTATTATGGGCTTTGTGGCCATACTGTTGGTGGATAAACTCGACGCCTCTACCGAATGGCGAGCATTTATTATGGTCGGGTTTTTAGGCGCGTTTACCACTTTTTCGACCTTCTCATTTGAGACCATGCAATACATTCAAATAGGCGAATTTAATAAAGCAATTTTTAACATGGCCATCAGTTTAATCACCTGCTTGATGGCCGTTTGGGGCGGGCTTATGATCGGTCGTTATTTACTTACAACTTCATCAGGCGCATAAATTTCCCCCCCCTTATAAACTCGTTGCTACTCAGCTTGTCCGTGAATTTCACGGGAAAACTGGGGAGTTACTAAAATTTAAAACTTAGATACAGGTTATACAATGTTAGATCCAAAAAAATTAAGATCCGAGCTACACACCATTGCAGAACAGCTTAAAACGCGTGGTTATACATTAGACGTTGAGACCATTCAAACCCTTGAGGCACAGCGTAAAGAGTTGCAAGTTAACGCACAAAACTTGCAAGCCGAACGCAATACACGATCCAAAGGGATTGGAAAAGCCAAAGCACAAGGCGAAGACATCGCCCCATTATTGGCCGAAGTTGATGCGCTAAAGGTTCAGTTAGAAGAGGCCGAAAAAGCTTCCGAAGCGGTGCAAGCCTCTTTAGAAAATATCTTTGCAGGCATTCCCAATGTACCAGATGAAAGTACGCCAGAAGGAAAAGGGGAGGAGGATAACGTTGAAATTAAACGCTGGGGTGAACCTAAATCGTATGATTTTGAGGTAAAAGACCACGTTGATTTAACCGAAGCAAGAGGCTGGTACGACAACGATGCCGCCGTTAAAATTGCCTCCTCCCGTTTTTCAGTGTTAAAAGGCCCGCTTGCCAGATTGCAACGTGCACTGACACAATTTATGCTGGATACACACCTAGAGCACGGCTACGAAGAAGTATACGTGCCTTACATTGTTAACCAAGATAGCCTACGAGGCACCGGTCAATTGCCCAAGTTTGAACAAGACCTATACAAACTGGCCAAGCACGAAGAGCATGACACCAATGACCGTGATCTATACTTAATTCCAACCGCTGAAGTACCCATCACCAATCTTGTACGAGACGATATTTTAGACCAAGAGGCGTTGCCGCTAAAAATGGTCGGACATACGCCATGTTTTAGATCCGAAGCGGGTTCTTACGGGCGTGATACTCGCGGCTTGATTCGTCAGCATCAATTTGAAAAAGTAGAGATGGTGCAAATTGTTCACCCAGACAAATCTAATGAAGCGCTTGAAGAGCTGACAGGGCACGCCGAAGTCATTTTGCAAAAGCTTGGCCTGCCTTATCGACTCATGGTACTTTGCAGCGGCGATATTGGCTTCTCAGCAGCCAAAACATTTGATTTAGAAGTTTGGTTGCCCGGACAATCAGTCTACCGAGAGATTTCATCGTGCTCAAACTTTCAAGACTTTCAAGCACGCCGCCTAAAAACACGCTTTAGAACAGGGCAAGAAAAGCCTCAGTTAGTGCATACCGTGAACGGGTCAGGATTGGCCGTAGGCAGAACGCTTGTGGCCGTGTTGGAAAACTATCAAAATGCAGATGGCACCGTTACCATTCCTGAAGTATTGCGCCCTTATATGGGGGGGAAAGAAATTATTTAGCAAAAAAATAAAAAAAGTTAAAAAGCATATTGCATTAATTTTTAAGACCTCTATAATACGCCACATCAACATAAGGTGGACTGGCTGAGTGGTTTAAGGCGGCAGTCTTGAAAACTGTTGTGGGTTTGTAGCCCACCTGGGGTTCGAATCCCTAGTCCATCGCCATATTCGATAATTGAGCCTGCTTATGCAGGCTTTTTTATGCCCGTAATTCAGTAAAATCAATAGCTTAGCGAACTATATATTGTTATTAATGCTTATCTGTACTACAGTTTTAAAGATCATCCAACGGGCTAGTAACCCCTTGTGCTCCTTGTTGTAATACATGCGTGTAAATCATTGTCGTTTGCAAATCTGCATGGCCTAACAGAGCTTGAATTGTTCGAATATCTGTTCCTGTTTGCAAAAGGTGCGTTGCAAACGAATGACGAAAGGTATGAGCAGATATTTTTTTAGTAATGCCACACTGCTTAGCTGAGCGTTTAATTGCTTTGTTTACCACCGACTGATCAATATGGTGTCTTCTTTTAATACCACTTCTTGAATCAACCGCCAAACATCGGCTAGGAAATACATACTGCCAAGCAAGCTCTCTCTCCGCATTAGGGTATTTTTTTCCTAGCGCATAGGGCAGGTATACCGAACCAAAACCCAACTCCAAATCTTTCTCATGAATTAACGCCACCTTAGCCAAGTGCTGTTGCAAAGGTACTATTAAGTTATTGGCCAACGGCGTTACTCTATCTTTTTTACCCTTACCATCTCGAACCGTAATTTGCTTAAAGCCAAAATCAATGTCTTGAACACGTAAACGCACCGCCTCCGAAATACGTAAGCCGCCTGCATACAGCATCTTTACAATTAATCCAGTTGTACCCTCCAATAAAGTTAAAATATCCGCCACTTCCTCCTTAGTTAAAACCACCGGAATTCTAGGCTCCTTACGAGAACGGCTTGCCTTCACACCATTTAAAGGCCGCTGCAACACCTTACTGTATAAAAAGACCAACGCATTAAACGCCTGATTTTGAGTAGAAGGCGCCACACTTCTATTTACCGCCAAATACGTTAAAAACTGTTCAACCTTGGCCTCCGAGGCCACTAAAAGCGACTCACGATTTTGAATAGAGTGAAACTTAATAAACCGCTTAACCCAGTCACAATAGGTTAGCTCCGTACGATAAGCATAGCCCTGTCTACGTAATAAATGACGCATATCATCCAGTAAAGAACTTTTTTGAGTAGAATGGGGCATGATAAACAATCTCCTGAAAGTACTGGCTCAATGAATGAGCTAATGACAGATTATCCATGTAATACGGATATAAAGTCAACTTAACAGAAAAACTGGATAGTTCTGTTAATTTGACCTATTATAGGGTATATTTACGGGTAGATGGGCGATAATGCCTTATACTAAATGTTAAAAGCGCCCGCAAGCGGCCGCTTTTAACGGGGTGGCGATCAAGGATCGGCGGTTAGGCCGCTTGCGCGCCTTCTAACAGCCAATCAACCTGACGTGTTTCACCCAGAAAATTAAAATTTTCTAGGCGAAGCCACGCAGGTTATCGCCACCCCGTTAGGTGCAACAAAACATAGGAGAATTTAATAATGGGTCCTGAATATTTCTGGATGAGTGGAATGTGGGTATTCCCAATTATTGGTATTACTGTAATGCTGATAGTTGTTTACCTTGTTTTTGGTCGTGGTAGTTTTAGACCGCCATGGCACGGATCAGATCAATCTCATAATTCACAATCGGCTTTGGATATCCTAAAAGAACGATATGCTAAAGGTGAGGTCACGAAGGAAGAGTTTGAACAGATGAAAAGAGACATCATGTGATGAAAAAAATAATAGATGCAGATAAATCAGAATTATTGAAGCAAGAGCAGCACTGGGAAAAAATGCTCTCAAGTAAGCCTGATATGTTTGGTGAGCTACAGAGCAGTTCAGCCTCAAAGGCAACTGAGATATTTAAGGAAGAAGGGGTGATGGAATTACTAGAACTCGGTGGCGGTCAAGGACGCGACACCATGTTCTTTGCTCAAAATGGCTTCCACGTACAAGTATTAGATTATTCACAATCTGGTGTTGAAGCTATTACCGAAAAGGCAGATAGCCAAGGTCTATCTAACCTTGTAACAGCAAAAGCTCATGACATTAGAAACCCATTACCCTTTAAAAATGAAACATTCGATGCCTGTTATTCTCACATGCTTTACTGCATGGCACTAACGACGAAAGAGCTTGAATTTCTATCAAATGAGATAAGAAGAGTATTAAAGCCAGGTGGTCTAAACATTTATACAGTTAGGCACACTGGAGATGCAGATTATGGAACGGGTATTCACTGGGGTGAAGACATGTATGAAGTGGGAGGATTTATCGTGCATTTTTTCTCGAAAGAAAAAGTAAATCATTTGGCTCAAGGATACCAAGTAGTCGATGTTAGTGAGTTTGAAGAAGGCTCACTTCCAAGAAAGCTATTTCGTGTCACTTTACGAAAGGAAGGGGTGTAGATATGAAGATGATGAAAGAAATGATGGAAAAGATGATGTCAGGCATGATGAAACCAGAGGATATGCCAGAAATGATGAACGCAATGATGGACAATATGTTTTCAAAAATGTCGGCAGATGACCGAATGGAATTCGTTTCGACTATGATGCCAAAATGTTTAAGTATGATTTTTTCAGAGTTAGAACCAGAGGCAAAAGAAAGGCTTGCGAAAGAGATGGTGAAAAAAATGATGGCTACATTTGAGGAGCAATTAACACCTGATGAAAACTGATAAAAGCACCTAACAAACGCATGCACTCGGACAAAATAAAGCTGCGCCGCTTCGCTCTGCACCTTTATTTTGCCGGTGATGCGAGGCGTTATGCATCAAAACAATAAGTCGCGAGTACTACATGAGTAAGGGAAAAATACAAAACGACACTTTCATATCGGCATTTATAAATGTCGAACAATGGAGAAACTATAGAGAGAATCTTATAGATGGAGTTCTAAGGGGTAATAGTAAGGAAAAAGACTGGAAGACTTCGTTCGATCTATTGCACACTAGAATCAAGACTCGCTTCCTAAATCCTATTGATTGGATTCTTGAGAAGCGTTTAGATGTTGGAGAAGGTTTCTCCGTAGTAGCACTTCAATGTATTCTCATAGAATTTCTT
>WFQP01000073.1 GCA_015487015.1 Thiomicrorhabdus sp. | reverse complement strand
TGTAGTGGTCTAATAAACCTGTAGGGATCTATAGCCTATAATAACCTTAAAAATTAATAGGATATAACGTGACCAATAAAACAAGAAAACCCCGCCAAACTTTTACAGCAGACCAAAGACTCGAATACGCTAGGCTCATGGTCGTTGAAAACTACTCAAATACACAGGTTATGGAGATATCAAAAGCAGGCTATACCGCTGTAGCGCGCTGGAAAGAACAGTATCTAGCCGAACAAAAAGGCGAGCTCATGGAAGGAAAAACAGCTCTTAACCCTGATAAACGTCGAATCCAAGAACTTGAAAAGCAGCTTTTAGAATCAAAAATGGATGTCGCTCTATTAAAAAAAGCAACCGCCTTTTTCATTCGAGACAATCCTGCATTAAAGTGATTAAACAGATGAAAAAGGCAGACCCTCTCTTACAAATAGAGCGCATTTGTAAGTTATGCGACGTCCCTATTGCAAGCTATTACTACAAGCCTTCGGATAAATCAGAAGAAGAAAGTCTTCATAAAAAAATGATTGATATACACGCAGATAACTGTGACTCCTATGGCAGAAGACGTATGAGAGTAGCACTCATCAACGAAGGTATTAAGATCGGTGAATTTAAGATAGCAAGGCTCATGAAAGAGGCTGGTATTATCGCCAAGATACCTAAGAAGCCACACTACTACTCCACAGGGACAGAGAAACCTAATATTCCCAACTTATTAAAAAGACAGTTTAATCCAGATCAAGCCAATACCCACTGGGTTGGCGATATAACCTACATCCGAAACCACCAAGGATGGAGCTATCTTGCAACCGTACTTGACCTTGGGACAAGAGAGATTATCGGATACGCCTTATCTCAAACCCCTGATGCTCAGCTTGCTAAACAAGCATTGATTAATGCGATAAAAATGAATCGTCCAGATACTCACAAGTTAATGTTTCATTCAGATCAAGGCGTTCAGTACGCCGCTAAGCTTTTTAAAAAGACCTTATCATTACACGGAATCACGCAGAGTATGAGTAGGCGAGGAAACTGTTGGGATAATGCCGTTCAAGAGCGTTTTTTCAGAAGTTTGAAGAGTGAATGTTTAAATGGACTTTCGTTTATTAGCCATAAATCAGTCGTGAAAGCCGTTGAGCATTACATACGATATTACAACAATAAAAGGTTAAATTCAGTGCTTGGCTATATTACACCCATTCAAAAAAGACAAAATTTACTCAATATAGCTTAGAAAACCTACAGAAATACTTGACCACTACAGTCACCATTAAGTCATCTGTTTATTCATAAATTATTCGTAAGTTCGTCCATTGTGCTTAAGCCAACCGCCAATATGTCGGCCTCTTGGGTCGTGATGCGTCCAATGAACCACGCCCCCTTTTTCGCTCCACTCGTACTCGCCATAAAATTCAACCGTATCGCCTCTTCTGATATTCGGAATTCTCGGTGCTAAGTCAATATTGTGTGCAATCAAAATAGTTTGACCAGAAGCTATGCGTAAAATAAATTTTTGATGCCGACTGCCTTTGTTATCATCGGGCAATACACGACTAACCCGCCCTGTTCCCTTAACCTGAACATCACTTAGTTGGTTTTGATAAGCATGGCTAATCGCTTGAGATGAATTCTGTTTTGCATAGGCCGAAATAATATCTGGATTTTGTTGAAAAAATCCAACAGAAGCAACGCTTAATGCCAATACGATTAATATTTTTTTCATTTATTTTATCCTCAGTTTAAGTTTAAGTTTAAGACCCTAATCTCTTCCTGATCTTACTCTCAGACAGGCATTTTTTGAACACTTAATAACCCATCCAAACGCCCATCTGAATACAGTCGGTAACCGGTAATATTAGAGCGCATCACCGAATATTGATCTTCATACCAAAGAGGCATAATGGCCAGTGTTGCTTGTAAACGGTGTTGCAGTTGTTGGTAGAGCTTGGCTTGTGCTTCGAGCGAGGAGGTTTTTCCTGCGGTGCGAATCAGTTGATCGGATTTTTTATCTCGGTAGCGTCCCCGATTTGCGCCATTAGGTGGAATGGCTTCGGAGTCGAATACGTATTGAAATATATCGGGGCTTTTAATGCCCACCCACGCCAAGCTGTACAGTTGAAAACGACCTTGTTTGATGTCGCTGTAAAATGTGCCCCAATCGTAACTTTGAATCTTAAGATGAATGCCTATTTTTTTCAGTTGTGACTGGTAGATGGTCGCTAAACGAATGCGGGTTGGATCGTTAGATGTTTTATAACTTAGCTCGATAACTTCTTGATTATTATTATCTTTTTTAACCAGCTCTTGTGGAAAATTGATTTGTTTTAACAAGGCTTTTGCTTTAATGGGGTTGTATTCATAGGGGGGGATATCCGCCGCGCCACTCCAGTGTTCGGGCACTAATAAGCCACCCGCCAAACGCGCATGACCATTAAACATGGCATCCACAATGGCTTGACGATTAATGCCGTGTGCAATGGCTTGACGTAAGGCGGGTTGTGCCAACAGTGGGTCTTCAAAATTAAAACCAATGTAACCAAAATTGGTGCCTTCAAACCACTGTACTTTAAAATTGGGTTGCTGTTCGCAATACTGTACCAGCTCGGGCGATAGGTCATTTTGAATGATGTCCAGCTCACCTTTTTTGAGTTTTAACACGCGAACAGTGGCATCTTTTACGGGAATAAATTCAAGCAGAACGTGATCCAACTTGCGCTCTAACACCAGCTTTTGTTCGGTTAATGAGACAAAAGAACACTTGCCATTGCCTATGGGAGTGTCTTGAAAACGATGCTGTTTCTGAATTAAGCTTGCAGGTAAAATGCCAATCACCAAACGCCCCACAAACAGCGCATCTTCTGCTAAGAGTATAAAGTCCACCTGTTTATCATTAATGGCTTTAACGGTTTTAATACCTTTTAAAGAACCATTATGTGCTGAACCAAAATCGGGGTCTAATACACTTTGATAGGTGGCGACCACATCGTGTGCGGTCATGGGCAAGCCGTTATGAAAGTTGGGTTGTTCTGTTAAGGTAAAACGGTAGTGGGTGGGCGATAAAACTTGCCAGCTTGCTAAATCGGGGATGGGCAAAAAGCGTTCATCAAAATCAATGAGTTGGCGGTAAATTAAGCGGTTCACTCGACTGGAAAGCGCATCGGTTGCCTTACGTGGGTCCAGCATTCTGGGGCGTGACGTAATGCCCATACGTATGCGATTGTCCCCCTCCGTATGGTTATTGCATCCCGTTAACCCTAATAAACTGATGCTCGATAACCCCGTGGTAATGGCTTTTGCGCTGGTGCTAAAAAATTGACGGCGTTTCAGTGGCTTCAAGGAGAGATCGCTTTATTTACCACAATCACTTCCGACTCTTGTAACAGTTGATCAAAAGCAACCAAATCGTCCATGGTTAAATCGCCTAAAATGGCCTCTAATCGCAACTGGTTTAATACTTGATTGTGCATGGCTTCAATTAAATTTTTACGCGCCACGGTTTGGTTCGCACGCGCAGACAGGACATCCAATAAACTCATTAAACCAACGTGATACCCCTCTTCGGCCGCTTCTAAAAAGGCATCATTCGATTTAACGGCTTCTTGCAGGGCGGCCACTAAGGAACGGCCACTCTCTAAGTTTCGTGCTTGAATACGTGCTTGCAATCGCGCTTCTTCTCGGCTGTTACGCAGTTGTTCTTTGGTGGCATTGAGCTGGTAACGTGCCGCACTGACTTTGGAGGAGGTACTGCCCCCCGAGTAAAGCGGTAACGAAACCGTTACGCCAACCGACGTTTGTTGTGAATCTCGAAAAAACAGCCCCTCCACATTATCGGTATAGGTGGTATCTGAAATTTTGGCCTGAAAATTAATGGCTGGCCAGTAGCCGCCTTTTTGCAAATCTACTTCTAATTCAGCCGTTTCTAGCTGTGATGTTGTTTGCTTAACGGTTAAACTTTGGCTTTCGGCTTTTTGTTCCAACACATACAAATCTAGTGGCATTTCGGGCAATTTAACTTGCATTGAGAAGGACTTTAATTGAGTAATCGGCTTGCCCGTCAACTTCATTAACTCTTCAAACCGAATGTCTAAAGCATTTTCGGCATTAATTCGTTCCGAACGAGATAAGTCGTAGCTGGATTTAGCTTGCAATACATCCACCCGACTGGCGAGTCCGACTTCGGCTGAGGCTTCTGCACGCTCAAGTTGCGATAAATCGGCACGCTCTTTGGCTTGAAACAACTGTAAGGTTTTTTGTGCCAGCAGAGCATTAAAGTAACTCTCTGCCACTCTTAAAACCAAGTCTTGTTCCGCCGTTTTTAACTGAAAATCAGAGGTTTTTAAGCTGTGTTTAACCTGCTCAAACCCCGCCCATACTTCATGCTTATAAATGGACTGGTTTAACGTTAAAGACATATCTCGGCTCGTAACATCGCTGAGGTCATTATTGCTGTCAATCATAAAATAACTGGCATCGGCGTTAATTTTAGGCAACAATTCCGCTTTTGCGGTAGCGTAGTTTTGTTGTTCCGATTGATGTTGCGCCCGAGCTTGTGCCAAAGGTGCGTCTTGCAATACCGCCATTTGATACACATCCACTAAGCCCACCGTCTGTTGACTGTTGGCAAATGCAAAGGGACTCATTGAGGTCGCTAAAAATAGTGCCCAATATTTCCCCCCCTTATTTAATAAGAGGGGGGGAGAAAATTTATTCATTTTTTTAAAGATTGCTACACGTAAGTTCTGTTTTTTCATCTTTTTCTTCCAAGCTCCACACGCTAAATGGATGCACGCCTAAGCTCACATTGTAATAGCGCGACATATTTGTGACTTCTGTACCTGCCCAACTGGGCATTTCAATCTGCTCTTGTTCGGAGGCCAATTCAACTTCGGCCACCGTTAACCCTAAATTGTCGCCCAAAAACTCGTCAATTTCCCAAGTGTGATGCCCTACCTTTACCAGGTAACGGTATTTTTCAATCACGGGGCCTACCGCTAAGGTGGCGAGAATTTTTTGTCCCTCTTTCAGTGGAATATCATACTCATACTCATCACGACTTAAACCAATTTCGAGACTTTTAATATTCATATTGGCTCTATTATCCTCAATACGAACCCGAATGGAACTTTTTGCCCCCCCCTCAAAAATACTGTTTAAGTAGCCTTGGGCAAAGTGGGTTTTTTGATAAGCCAAGGCTTTCCAATCGTCGTTTTTAACTAAAAACTTTCGTTCGATTTCTCTGGCCATCAGACTATCCGTATACACCCGTTGAGAGATAGCGATCACCTCGGTCACAAATAATGGTCACCACCACGGCGTTTTCAACTTCGCTTGCAATTTGCAATGCCGCCGCTACCGCACCACCTGATGACACGCCGCCAAAAATGCCTTCTTGCTTGGCCAATTCTCGCATGGTCTCTTCGGCCGTGATTTGCGCCATATCAATAGTACGATCCACACGGGTATCTTGATAAATTTTAGGCAGGTACTCCGCTGGCCAACGACGAATCCCAGGAATGGCCGCGCCCTCTTCGGGTTGCACGCCAATGATTTGAATGTCTGGATTTTGTTCTTTTAAAAACATTGAGACACCCATAATCGTACCTGTTGTTCCCATGGCACTAACAAAATGGGTGATTTTTCCTTCAGTATCACGCCAAATTTCGGGCGCGGTGGTTTGGTAGTGCGCTAACGGGTTATCGGGATTGGCAAACTGATCTAATAAAATTCCCTCCCCCTTACGAACCATTTCATCGGCCAAATCACGAGCGCCTTCCATGCCCTGCTCTTTGGTAACGGTAATCAGTTCCGCACCATAAGCGGCCATGGAAGCTTTACGCTCCATGCTCATGTTTTCTGGCATGATCAGTTTTATTTTATAGCCCATCATGGCGGCCGCCATGGCCAGTGCAATACCGGTATTGCCACTGGTGGCTTCAATTAAGGTGTCACCTGGGCTAATCTCACCACGTAACTCGGCTTGTTTAATCATATTTAATGCAGGACGATCTTTAACAGAACCCGCCGGGTTATTACCCTCTAACTTAACCAGCACCACACTGTTTGTCTTTGGGTTTACCATACGTTGCAGTTTTACCAGTGGCGTATTGCCCACAAAGTCCATTAATGTTTTGAATTGCATATTTTGTCCTTGCTTGTTTACTTTTTTTAAAGCTGGTTACCAAAGCGGATTACCAAATCAACCCTAACGCAATCAGAGCAGGCGTTAGGATATTTATTATGACATTCATTGCTAATGCCGGTCGTAATTTATCTCTATTTTCATTCAATTCAAACAGCATTTTTAACATAGGTATCGCCAATAATCCGCCGATAAAGGCCAGCCAGACCAAATTAGGTAAATTAAAAACGAGCATGGCGAATAAGAGCGTTAAATACGCCAGCACGATAAAAAGAGCGAACAGTTGAAAGCCGCTTTTAACACCGTATTGCATTAAAAAGTTAAACCGCCCTACCTGTTGATCGGCTTTTAAGTCTGGCACTTGGTTTAATAACAATAAGTTATTCACCAAAAAGAAAGGCACCAACGATAAGAGCAAAGCCAGCCAAGAAAACTGTCCCGTCCAAACAAAATAGACCCCCAGCACCATCAATGGACCAAACGCAACACCGGGCGCAATTAAACAAACCCAAGGCAAACGGGTGATTTTAGAGGTGTAAGTAAGAATTAATAACACGCCAAGCAAACCTAAAGGTAAAATTTCCCACCCCTTTAATATCACAAAATAACCGCCCAATAAAACCAACAATACCAGAATAATTTTAACGGCATTCAACACATAGGGCGCGGCCTTTGGGTTATTAGGCAGTGCGCCACTGCCACCACTAAAAGGCGTTTTATCGGTGATGGCATCCAGCCCAGATTGAAAGTCTTGATACTCATTTAACATGTTCACGGCGGCATGAGACAAAACCGCCCCTAAAGTAATCAGCACAAATAACCCAGTTGACCATTGTGCACCTTGATAGATCGCTATGGCCGTGCCCAATAAAACAATCGACAAACTGAGCAATAAAAAGGGAGGACGACTGGTTAATAATAGCGTTTTAATCATCCGTTTTCCGCCACTTGAGCATAGCCATCCAGCCGCTTAAACCACCCTTTTAGCCAGCGCGTTTCATTGCGCTCTTTAGGGGCTAAATTGGCACGCTGTTGCAGTTGTTGTTTGGCGGAGGCAATAAAGGCGTGCAAGCGTTGCGCATCCGAAGCATGGGGGTCAAAAATGGCTTGAGGCATCCCCTCCAATACCGAAATCAACCCCCAAGACTTTTCTTGATATTGTTCTTTTAAATTACCCCCTAACCCTTTGAAATTAAAGTAATCTATAACCGAAAACAACCCTTGTTTAAACGCCATCATTGCTTGCAATCGCTGATTTAACACACGGTGTTTTTCAGTTGGTAAACTAACCGTTTCTTTTAACCAACGTTGTTGAAACCCCAGCACCACAAACTGCGCCTGTTGCGCTTGCGTGGCCTCTAACCAGTTCCGCAACTGCTGCATGTCAGTAGACAATTGTGCCTCGTCAAATTGCGCTTTCGTTTGCCACGGCGCATCAAATCCGCTCTTTGCACTGCCCTTTGCATTGCCTCTTACATTCATACGTTGTTGCAACCATA
>WFQP01000072.1 GCA_015487015.1 Thiomicrorhabdus sp. | reverse complement strand
GGCGGTGTTAACAGCATACCAATAATAAATGCACCCACGATAATATAGGGGCGAGAGTGACTGAGCTTTTCAGCAGTGGTCATGCCGGTGAGAATTAAGAGTACCGTGACAATCGGAACTTCAAAGGCGATGCCAAAGGCAAAAAACATTTTGATGACAAAATCTAAGTAGAGAGATATGTCGGTGGCAATGGTAACCCCGTCGGGAGCTGCTTGTGATAAAAAGCCAAAGACCAATGGAAAAACTACGTAATAGGCAAACAAGCCGCCTGCATAAAATAGGAAGGAGCTGAAGAATAAAATGGGGGCAACGAGCTGTTTCTCATGAGAGTAGAGAGCCGGAGCAATAAAGCGCCAAATTTGATAGAGCACATAGGGCATGGCCAGGTAGATGGCGAGTATAAAGCTTAATTTAAACGGGGTTAAAAAGGGCGAGGCGACCCCTGTGGCAATCATGCTGGTGCCTTCAGGTAGATAACGCGTGAGCGGTTCTGATATATACAAGTAGATATCATTGGCAAATGGAAAAAGCACAAAAAACAGCACAATAATTACCAAAATACCACGTGTTAAGCTACTTTTTAGGTCAAGCAAATGCTGAACTAAGGTCATCTCTTGGTCATTAGGTGGGAGTGCTGAATGGCTCATAGCATTAATTAACTTTTGTTCTATCGGATGATTCAGCAGGTACTTCAGAAAGGTTAGGTGTAAGATCAGAAGTATTTTTAGCCAATGTTTCTTCAGTCAATTTTGGCGCGGGATCTACTTTAGGAGTGGTAGGTGCTTGATTAAACTGGCTGCGATCTGGTGCCTTTGATGCAGTGTCACTCCCAAAGTTTGGGCGTTGAAGCTCATCTATTTTAAGGTCTTGATTAAAGTCGAGTCCCGATTGAAGTTGATTATTAATTTGGTTGATTTGCTGTTGTTGCTCTTCAAAATTAACCGACTCTTTAAAGTCTTTTAGGGTGTCTTGCACTTGAGAGTCTTCTTTGACAGAGTTAACAAAGCGACGAACGCGTCCTGTAAATCGCCCTATTTTTCGTGCAACTTCAGGCATGCGTTCTGGCCCGATAACCAGAAGAGCAATAATGAGTATGAGCAGGATTTCAAGAATACCAATATCAAACATTTAGTCTGCCTTGCATAAAGCATAAAGCATAAGCGGAAATGGATTTATAAGCCGGCATATTTATGCGTTATCTTTTTTACGGTCAGTTTTATTTTCTGACGTGACATCAAAGACATTTTCACCGTCTTTCTTTTCTAACGACTGTGTATTGTCTTCTTTTTTATCGTCTTCGTCTTTAACGGCTTTTTTAAAGCCTTTGATTGCACTGCCTAAGTCACCGCCTACATTTTTTAGACGTTTTGCGCCAAAAAGAACAAGTACGATTGCTAGAATAATAAGTAACTGCCAAATACTGATGCCCATTAGGGTCTCCACTTTTTAAGATTGAATTGTTTTTTTGTAAATGATACCAGAAGAGCTCTTAATTCATTCATTAACTGTTTTTATACGTTCATAATTAAGAACCTATTTAGAGGGTTTGTTGCCCAATAAATGTATATGAAGGTGAAAAATTTCCTGCCCCCCTGATTCACCAGTGTTGATCTGGGTTTTAAAGCCGTCTAAACCTTGTGCTTGCGCCAGTTGTGGCAGTAGGAGCATCATGTGTCCCATGCAGTCTTTATCTTCAGGGGTCAGGTCAAACAGGGTTGGAATGGGTTTTTTAGGGATGATCAGTAGGTGCACGGGCGCTTTAGGGTAAATGTCATTAATGACAATACACTTGTCGTCTTCGTATACAAAATCAGTCGGAATCTCTTTGTCGATGATTTTGCTAAACAGTGTTTTTTCTTTCATGATGAGAGTTGCCTTTTCTATATTTAAAATAACACGTTTATGATTTACGATTGGCTTTTTCGTCATGTCCAGAGAGGCCAAACCGGCGTTGTAATTCGTCGGTAATATCAGTGCTGGATAGGTTTTTTGATGCTAATAATACCATGGTATGAAACCATAAGTCGGCAATTTCATAGACGAGATGGTCTTTATTTTCTTGCGTGTTTTGGTGTTCCAAGTCCTTAGCTGCCATAATGGTTTCGCTGCTTTCTTCACTGACTTTCTTAAGAATTTTTTCAAGCCCCTTGTGGTATAAGCTTGCTACATAAGAGCTGTCAGGAGACTCCTCTTTTCTTGCTTCTAAGATCAGGTCGAGTTGTTTTAATATATCACTCATAATCGAACCTCTATACCTTTGGCTTGCATGGCTTCTTTGGCTTCTTGAACCGTGTGTTGTCCAAAGTGAAAAATACTGGCAGCTAATACCGCTTCAGCATGTCCTTCTGTAATCCCTTGGCAGAGGTGGTCTAACTCACCCACACCGCCTGAGGCAATCACGGGGATGTTAATGGCATCTGATATGGCACGTGTGAGTTTGAGATCAAAGCCACTTTTGGTTCCGTCTCGGTCCATGCTGGTGAGTAAGATTTCGCCAGCACCAAGGCTTTCCATCTTTTGCGCCCACTCAATGGCGTCAATGCCCGTTTCTTTACGTCCACCATGGGTGAAAATTTCCCAGCGGTTTGGTTCACCTTCAGTGCTGACTTTTTTGGCATCAATAGCGACTACAATGCATTGTGAGCCAAAGGTGTCGCAGGCCTCTTGTACAAATGCAGGGTTAAAAATAGCGGCTGAGTTAATGGCTACTTTATCAGCACCTGCATTGAGCATGGTACGAATGTCTTCTACGGTACGAATACCTCCACCAACAGTAAGAGGAATAAAGACTTGGCTGGCTACCTCTTCAACCATCTGAACGGTGGTGTTGCGGTCGTGTGCGGTGGCGGTGATGTCTAAAAAAGTGATCTCATCTGCCCCTTGTTCGTCGTAACGTTTTGCCACTTCGACAGGATTGCCTGCATCTCGAATATTGACAAACTGTACTCCTTTCACTACGCGGCCATTGTCGACATCTAAGCAGGGAATAATGCGTTTTGCTAGGCTCATGCGATTTTCCTAATCTTTTTTAAAGGGTGAAAGCGAATCTGAAAGTGCCTGCCCCTCTTTGAAGTTTAAGGTGCCTTCGTAAATAGCTCGGCCTGTAATTGCACCAGTTACACCATTTGCTTCAATTTTTGAAAGCGCTGTAATGTCATCTAAATTGGTAATCCCTCCTGATGCAATAATGGGGATATTTAGGGCTTGTGCAAGGGCTTGTGTGGCTTGGGTATTGACCCCTTTCATCATGCCATCACGACCGATATCGGTATAAATAATCGCTTCGACGCCATCGTCTTCAAATTGTTTCCCAAGCTCGGTGACTTCATGATTGGTGACGTCTGCCCAGCCATTAATGGCGACCATGCCTTCTTTGGCGTCTAGGCCGACCATAATGTGTCCAGGGAAGGCTTTACAAGCTTCGGCGACAAACTCAGGGGAGTGGACGGCTTGTGTTCCAATAATGCAGTAGCTGACGCCAGCATTGAGGTAGGCTTCGATGGTGGCAAGGTCTCGGATACCGCCTCCAATTTGAATGGGCAGCTCAGGGTAGGCTTCTCGCACTTGGTAAACGGCTTGACTGTTAACGGGCTTTCCTTCAAATGCACCGTTTAAATCAACCATGTGTAGGCGACGCGCACCTTGCGTTACCCATTTTTCGGCCATGGCAACAATGTCACCTGAAAAAACGGTTGCGCCCTCCATAATGCCTTGTCTTAAGCGAACGCATTCACCATCTTTTAAATCGATTGCTGGAATTAATAGCATATCTGTTGCCTTTTATTAATTAGAGTTTATATATAGTAAAGAGTTAGCCATTCCATTGTAGGAAGTTTTGAAAGAGCTGCAGGCCATGATCGGCACTTTTTTCTGGATGAGCTTGAATAGCAAATAGGTTTTTATGACTTAAAACCGTTGGAAAAGTGATTCCATGCGTGGTGGTTCCAGCAATGATGCTTTGTTCTTTGGGTTGTACATAATAACTGTGGACAAAGTAAAAACGACTATTTTGAGGGATGTTATGCCACAAAGGGTGTTCTTGTGTTTGTTGAATTTGGTTCCAGCCCATGTGAGGCACTTTGAGAGAGGGGTGGGCATTGAGTTCAAACTGTTTTACGTCCCCCTTAATAATATCTAAACAGGCAACCCCCTCATTTTCGGTGCTGTGGCTCATCAGGACTTGCAACCCCATACAAATTCCTAAGAAAGGCTTTTCTTGAGCGGATTTTTGAATGGGGTGAATCATGCCTGTTTCAAACAGAGCATTCATGCAGGCTTTGGCAGCCCCTTGCCCAGGGAAGATAATGGCATCAGCAGATTCAATTTCTTCGGGGTTATGGGTGACAATAATGCGTGTATTAGTTGGTGCAACATGTTCCGCAGCTTTTGCAACGGAACGAAGGTTACCCATGCCATAATCCACAACGGCGACCAGTTTTTGATTCATTTATAAGGTTCCTTTGGTGGATGGCATTTTACCTTGCATACGTTCATCAGGTGTTAGTGCCATGCGAAGTGCGCGGCCAAAGGCCTTAAAGATTGTTTCAGCTTGATGATGAGCGTTGTGCCCTTTTAAGCAGTCAATATGTACAGTGGCATTGGCGTGATTGACAAAGCCTTGAAAAAATTCAAATACAAGTTCTGTTTCAAAATTGCCAATTTTTTCCCGAGTAAAATCGGCATTAAACACTAATCCTGGGCGACCAGAAAGGTCGATCACAACACGAGAGAGGGCTTCATCTAATGGAACATACGCATGTCCATATCGTGTAATGCCTTTTTTATCACCAACAGCTTGAGCGATGGCTTGACCGAGAGTGATGCCAACGTCTTCGACGGTGTGGTGGTCATCAATATGGGTATCACCTTCTGCATGGATATTTAGGTCAATCATGCCATGTCGAGCAATTTGATCCAACATGTGTTCAAAAAAAGGAACGCCTGTATTGAGTTTTGCATCGCCTTGTCCATCAAGGTTGAGGGTGATGTGGATTTTGGTTTCAAGCGTATTTCGCTCAATTTTGGCTGTTCGCATGGGGCTGTCCTGTATTTAATTGTGGCAATATCATAACTGAAAAAGTTTTTTTTTAATAGGATATTAAGGGGGTAAAGGGGGCTGTTTATTGTTATTGCAGGAGGCTAAGTTTATAAAATTAAAGGGTAAAGTGCTAAATAGATGAGGGGGTTAAAAGAGTGTGAATACTTGAGGTATAAGTAACATAAAAGGATCATAAGTTTTTTTTGGTAGGCAGACCCCCTTGTCTTCTGGGATAATTCGGGGGATTATTTTATGAGGGTCTTTGTCTATCTACTCTTAATGAAGCCTTAAGAAAGTTTGACGGCGTTAATGTTTGTTCTTGATGTCGAATAAGTTTCTTGGGGGTAGGAGCTAGAAAAACGCAGAGCCAGCAATGTATAATTCTGCATTGAAGGGGTCTGCTGTCTGGTTTAATTCATTTGAAAGAGACAGGCAAAGACAAAATGTTAAGACTAAGAGGGGAATCCAACTGATGGATACGACAGCAAAGCCACAATATGATGATGGCGTAGTTAAGTATTTAACAGTGGGTGCGGTAGTTTTTTTGGTGTTAGGTACTTTTTTCGGTACTTTTGCAGCATCTCAACTAGCATGGCCTGCGTTAAATTTTGATATTGCGGAAATTACTTTTGCTCGATTACGTGTTATTCATACGAATACCGTTATCTTTGCATTTGGTGGTATGACGCTAATGGCAACAGCTTTTTATACGGTACAGCGTACGAATGGTGTAAAGTTGTGGAGTAATGGTTTAGCTTGGTGGACAGCAATTTTGTTCACAATTGGGCTATTGGCAACAGTGCTTTCTATTGGTTTAGGAATCACAACAGGTAAAGAGTACCATGAGCAGGAGTGGCCGATCGCCATTGCGATCGCATTGGTCTGGACGTTGTACACGTTTAACTTTGTTTTGACGATTGCTTCTCGTAATAAAGAGACTCATTCGCACGTTTATGTGTCGAACTGGTTCTTTATGGGGATGATGATTGCGATCACCTATTTGTATGTGATTAATGGGCTTGCTATTCCTGTTTCATTATTTCAGTCTTACACTTTATTTGGTGGTGTTCAAGGAGCAATGATTCAGTGGTGGTGGGGTCATAATGCCGTAGGTTTCTTCCTTACAGCTGGTTTCCTTGCAATTATGTATTATTTTGTTCCTAAGCAAGCGCAGCGTCCTATTTACTCTTATCGTTTGTCTGTTATTCACTTTTGGGCGTTAATGTTTGGTTATGTTTGGTTAGGTGCACATCACCTTCAATATACCGCATTACCTGATTGGACGGGTTCTCTTGGTGCCGTAATCTCTCTAGCAATGATCATTCCTTCTTGGGGTGGAGCCTTAAACGGAATGCTAACGCTTTCGGGTGCTTGGGATAGATTACGTACGGATTATATTTTACGTTTCTTAATTATGTCTTTGGCTTTTTACGCAATGTCTACTTTCGAAGGGCCTGTTATGGCGGCGAAAAGTGTAAACGCATTGTCTCACTATACTGATTGGACGATTGGTCATGTTCACTCTGGTGCCTTAGGTTGGGTTGCCATGGTATCGATTGGTGCGATTTACCATATGGTAATGAAACTGTGGAAAACAGAGATGTATTCGATGCAGTTAATTAATATTCACTTCTGGTTAGCAACAATTGGTACGGTATTCTATATTGTAGCGATGTGGGTATCTGGAATTATGCAAGGTCTAATGTGGCGTGCTTACGATGAGTATGGAACGCTTGCTTATACTTTTGCTGAATCTGTAGCTGCAATGCATCCTTACTATGTGATGCGTGCTTTTGGTGGATTTATCTTCTTCTTGGGTGCGGTGGTCATGTTGTATAACATTGTGATGACGATTCGAACTGCAGAAGCTAGATCGGCTAATAGAGCTGAGGCTGTTGCTTAAAAAGTGACCTTGTTGAGTTAAGTCATGACTGTTGGTCGTGGCTTAAATTGAAAATTATGAGTTGAGGAGCACAAACTCATGTCAGATGATCAAAAACCAAAAAATATACAGGATATGTTCGAACGAAACATATTCGCTTTACTTACAGCCACAGCGTTAGCATTTTCGATCGCTGGGATTGTAGAAATCGTACCGTTGTTTCACCTGAAATCAGCAACGGATTATACGGAAAAAACAGATCAATACGGTAACGTAAAAAATGAACGTTTTCCTGAGTTAGTTTGGGAACGTACGTTTACAGAGGACGCTAATGGTAAGTTAGTTTCTGAAAAGGCACTGTATAAAGAAGATTCAAATGGAAATTGGGTTTTAGCTGACTGGAAGGTGGGAGATGGGGTTCGTCCTTATACACCTTTAGAGTTAGCTGGACGTGATTTGTATGTTCGTGAGGGTTGTTATATTTGTCACTCTCAAATGATTCGTCCGTTCCGTGATGAACGTGAGCGTTATGGTCATTATTCTTTGGCGACGGAATCCATGTATGATTTTCCAATGCAGTGGGGCTCAAAACGTACAGGGCCTGATCTTGCACGTTTAGGTGGCAAGTACTCTGATGAGTGGCATGTGATGCATTTATTACGTCCACAAGATGTTGTTCCAGAATCGGTAATGCCTGCTTATCCTTGGTTAGCAGATAAATTGATTTCAGAAGACTTCTTTGGTACTGAACGTGATATGACAACTCGTTTGTCTGTAATGCGTATGTTAGGGGTGCCTTATACCGATGAAGAGATTGCTAATGCAAATAAAGCCATTGAAGGGTTTACTGAAATGGACGCGATGGTCGCTTACTTACAAGTATTAGGAACGATGGTTAAGCTGGATGACAGCAAGGTCTATCGTCAATAATTATGAGTATGTTAGAGCAATACTTAAGCACTGATTGGGCGTCAATGACGACCCATGACTGGGCTGGACTGATCGTAACAGTATTAGTGTTCTTTGGTATGCTTATTACATTTGCTTTGGCGCTTAGACCAAGTAAACGTAAAGAGTTGGAAGAGCAAAAATATAAAATTTTGAATGATGATTAATCGTTCTGAGGAGATATAAATATGGCACATAACAACCCATGGCCAGATGAAGGGAATACAGGTCACATCTGGGATGAAGACCTTCGCGAATTAGATAACCCGCCTCCGTTGTGGTGGATGTTATCGTTTTACGCTGGTTTTATTATGATTATTTTTTATTCATTGTATTATCCAACCATTCCATTAACGAATGCATCGGGTGAGTTTACAAAAGGAATGACAGATTGGACTCAAATTAATGAGTATCAAGATGATTTTAAGGTGCTTAAAGACTGGCGTACCGCTAAGTTTGCGGACAAAGAGGAGCAACTTGCCGCCTTGCCTGTCGCTGATATTCTTAAAAATGAAGATTTAAGGTCTTATGCTGTTGCAACATCAAAAGCACTTTTTGGTGATTATTGTGCTGCATGTCATGCTTCAGGTGGTGCTGGGGTTTCTGGTTTTCCAGTACTAGCGGATGATGATTGGCTTTGGGGTGGCAGTATCGCTCAAATAGAAGCCACGATTACCAATGGTCGTATTGGTAATATGCCAGCAAAAGGCATGATGGGCAACTTGAATGATCAAGAGATCAGTGATGTTGCAGATTATGTTATTGCACTTTCAGAAGGTAAGGCTGATGATGTGGCTTATGCGGCAGGTAAAGCAGTTTATACCAAAGGTATGTGTATGGCATGTCATGGTCCAGCAGGAACACCTATGGCGCCTACGGGTGCGGCTAATTTAGCAGATAGTATTTGGCGCTTTGGTTCAGACCGAAATACGATTGTCTCTGTTATTACACATGGCGTGAATGTTAAGAAGAACGGGGCTCATATTGAGGGTACTCGTCAAGCAGTGATGCCTTCATTTAAAGAGCGTTTGCCAAATGCGGATGTAAATATTAAGCGTTTAGCAGTTTACGTGCACTCTTTGGGTGGTGGTCAATAGGTTATTTAGGTTTTTAAAAAGAAAGGGGGAGCTCTTTCTTTTTAAACTGAAGTTATAAGGAGTCTGTAATGAGTGATTTAAATAATGATTGGGTACTTTGGATGTCAATAGGTTCGATAGTGGTGTCAGCTGTTGTTGCTTTTTGGCTTGCTAAAAAAGTATTTGCTGCGTCAGAAGATGATAGTTTAAAATAAATATTTTATTTAATTCCGTGTCCATAAAGCAAAATAGGCCTAACAGAATTGTTAGGCCTATTTTGCTT
>WFQP01000071.1 GCA_015487015.1 Thiomicrorhabdus sp. | reverse complement strand
TCCCTAGACTTTAAGTCTTCTGAAGGGCCGTTAGAGACTATGACGTTGATAGGCAAGGTGTGGAAGAGCAGTAATGTTTGAAGCTAACTTGTACTAATTACCCGTGAGGCTTAACTATACAACTCAAAAGTAACTTTGTAAGAGAAGTGAAGAGAGTGAGATGACTGAAAGAGAGTTGTTTTGATATAGCTTGAGTGTTTGAGATATAGATATAAACCCTAATTACTGAAAGAATACAAAAGAACAAAAAACGCATAAGATCTATTGCAAATTAGAGATGTCTGTATAAAATACAGGCATTGAGAAGAACATTGAAAGTAGATGATTTATTGATCTGATTTTACTTTTAGTACCAAATTGCTTGGTGACAATAGCGAGATGGAACCACCTGATCCCATTCCGAACTCAGTAGTGAAACGTCTTAGCGCCGATGGTAGTGTGGGAGGTCCCATGTGAGAGTAGGTCATTGCCAAGCTTATATTCTGAAAGCCCGCCATAGCATTGCTGTCGCGGGCTTTTTTTTGGCTTAAATTTTGTACCAATAATTAGAACATTTTGGCTGTATAAGGTGGTGTTATGGTTGTTTTTGCTGAACTTAAAGCTCTTTTTAAAACGGCTTTACCTAAGTATCATTTTATTGCATTGAATCATGTGAATTCGACAAGCACTTATCTTAAAAATCTAGCAAAAGAGCAGCTAGAACCGACTTTCTGTATTACAGCGTTACAAACAGATGGGTATGGTCAAAGACAGCGCCAGTGGCTCTCTAATGAAGATTCATTAACCTTTAGCGTATTGTGTTGTTTTGACACCCCTTTAAATGAACTGGATGGCTTGTCACAGATGATAGGCTTGAGTTTAGTAGAGCTCTTGAGTTCTTTTTTTGATGACAGGCTTTATCTTAAATGGCCAAATGATATTTATTCTGATTCAGGAAAAGTGGCCGGTTTATTAATAGAGTCGGTTAAATACGATGAGGATTCATGTTGGCTTGTGATTGGTATAGGAATTAATACCTCTTTTATTGAGCTTTCGAGATTAAATCAAAAAAATTTCCCCCCCCCTTCAATTTCATATTTAAAAAAAATGAGTAAAGAGAAGGGGGAGGCATTTTTTTTACTGTCTTTAGTTGTTGAATTGGATAAGTTAAGTCAGCTTTTTACTGTAAATAGTTTTGCAAATGTTCTTGAAAGGTATCAAAAATATGATTATTTTGATTTAGGTCAAGAGGTTATTGTGTATGATACTGGGCTATCAATATATGGTCGTTATAAAGGCTTAACTCAACGTGGAGAATTATTGTTTGAATCAGAAGGAAAGTTAACCGTCTACCGTTCTGGAGATGTTTCTATTCGGGCAATGAGTGATATTAAAGTATGAATAAATTATTTTTAGACGTTGGCAACAGTCGAGTTAAAATTGCATTGGTCAGTAAAGGAGGGTATGAAGTATTACCCGCCGTGGAGTTAAGTGAGTTTTTAACAGATGAAGGTTTTGATCGCATTTTAAAAGGAAAAAAAATAGAGGCTGTTTACATAGCTTCTGTTACATCCCATGAAAATTTAGAGCGACTTAAGTTGTTTGTTCAAGATAAGTGTCGATTATTTCCTATTATTTTAACGGCACAAACAAGTGCTTGTGGTCTTGTTTCAGGTTATCAAGATTTTCATCAGCTAGGGGATGATCGTTGGATGGCGATGCAAGGAGCCATTGGTTTTTATAAAGAGCCCCTGATTGTTATCTCAGCAGGGACGGCGATGACCTTGGATGCTATTATGGATGGAAAGCATCTTGGAGGGTTTATTGTACCGGGTCTAAATAGCTTACGTGCTTCTCTGGCGACGGATACTGCGGCATTATCCGTGGTAGAGGAAGTTGATTCTGAGAGTGCTATCCCTGGGCTGTTAGCTAAGAATACTGAAACGGCTATTTTAGGTGGAACACTGTATATGACCGTTGCCTATTTAAATACGATTATTGCAGATTTGAATGCTCAGCTGAAAACAACATTTAAAGTCATCTTAACGGGGGGAAATGCAAAGCAATTGTCCGCTTTAATTGATGATCCAAGTGAGGTGATTCCTGACCTTATTTTACAAGGAATGATTAATATTGAAGAAAGTGTAAAAAAATAATTGACAGCTAAAAAAAGATCCTTATAATACGCAGCAACTTCGCCGAAATAGCACAATTGGTAGTGCAACTGATTTGTAATCAGTAGGTTGTTGGTTCAAGTCCAATTTTCGGCACCATATTCTAAAGCCCATAATTTCAACTGAAGTTATGGGCTTTTTTTATACCTAAATGTCAGTTAATTGAGTATTCGTAAGCCTTTAAAATACGGTATTTGAATTGCTTTCATTGTTGCTGGTATAATCGTTATTGATCTTTTTAAAGAAAAACTAGGAATCCATGAATGGAACAGCAATCGAGTTATACAAAAGAAGAACTTTTAATCAGTGGTTGTGGCGAACTTTTCGGCCCTGGTAATGCTCAATTACCAAAACCTCCTATGCTCATGATGGATCGCATTACTCATATTTCAGAAGAGGGTGGTGAGTTTGGTAAAGGTTTGATTAAAGCAGAACTCGATATTACGCCTGATTTATGGTTTTTTGATTGTCATTTCAATGAAGACCCCGTTATGCCAGGTTGTTTAGGTGTAGATGCCATGTGGCAGCTAATTGGTTTTTTCTTGGGTTGGACGGGAGGACCCGGGCGAGGTCGTGCGTTAGGTTCAGGTGAAATTAAATTCTTTGGTCAAGTATTACCTACGGCTAAAAAAGTAGAGTATGTGATTGAGATGAAGCGTGTGATTAAGCGTAAGCTGTATATGGGCTTGGGTGATGCTAAAATGTACGTGGATGGTCGTGAGATTTACAGTGCCAAAGATTTAAAAGTTGGTTTATTTACGAATACGGAAAATTTTTAAGCTATGAAAAGAGTTGTGATTACAGGTGTTGGGATTGTTTCAAGTTTAGGAAACAATAAAGAAGATGTAACGGCCTCTTTGTTTGAAGGACGTTCCGGTATTGTGGCAGCGCCAGAGTATGTTGAAAATGGGCTGCGTTCTCAAGTTCATGGTGCCATTAAAGACCTAAATTTTTCAGATCTTATTGATCGTAAGCAGTTACGTTTTATGGGCGATGCTGCTGCGTACTCTTATATTGCTATGAAGCAAGCGGTAGAAGACTCTGGACTTACCGAGGAGCAAGTTTCTAACCCTCGTACGGGTCTTATTGCTGGTTCGGGTGGGGGGTCTAATTCAAACTCTACGCAAGCGGTCGAAATTGCACGCACCAAAGGCGTTCGCCGTGTGGGTCCTTACATGGTAACTCGCACGATGGGTTCAACGGTCTCAGCCTGTTTAGCAACGCCTTTTAAAATCAAAGGAATCAACTACTCAATCAGTTCGGCTTGTTCAACCTCTGCACACTGTATTGGAACCGCCGTTGAGCAGATCCAATTGGGCAAGCAAGATGTTGTGTTTGCAGGTGGTGGTGAAGAGCTTCACTGGACGATGTCTGTACTGTTTGATGCAATGGGTGCCTTATCGACTAAAAACAATGATAATCCAAGCAAAGCATCACGTGCTTACGATGCAGATCGTGATGGCTTTGTCATTGCGGGTGGCGGTGGAATGGTTGTGGTTGAAGAGCTGGAACATGCTTTGGCTCGTGGTGCTAATATCTATTGCGAAATTACAGGTTATGGTGCAAATTCCGATGGCTATGACATGGTTGCTCCTTCTGGAGAAGGTGCTGTTCGTTGTATGCAGTTGGCCTTGTCAACCGTGGATGGTGGTATTGATTACATCAACCCGCATGGAACTTCTACGCCAGTGGGTGATACAAAAGAAGCCGCTGCGATTCGAGAAGTGTTTGGTGAAAATGTACCCAAAATCAGTTCAACAAAATCAATGTCGGGTCACTCGTTAGGTGCGGCTGGGGTGCATGAATTTATTTACAGTCTAATGATGTTAGAGAATGACTTTATTGCGCCTTCAATTAATATTGATACGTTAGATCCAGATTGTGAAGGAATGCCGATTGTGACAGAGCGTATTGATAATGCAGGTCTTAATCGTATTATGAGTAATAGCTTTGGCTTTGGTGGTACCAACGCATCGGTTGTTTTTGAGCGTTATAAAGCTTAAAAAATAGACCATAAAGTATAAAAAAGCCAAGGAGAACATTTGTTCTCCTTGGCTTTTTTTATGCCTATCTCAATGAGAGGTTTAGTATTATGAGCATCTACGATACTGTTTTTGATACATTCGGCTACGGTTAGCCACTTTTTTAGCTACTTTTAATAACCAAGGTTTTTTAAGGTAGGTTCTTCGAGAGTAACCGCCTTGCCCTTCATGATAGGCAAGATAAAGTTTGTAGGCATCTTTACGAGATATTTTAAGGCGTTTATGAGATTTATAGTTATACCACCCGATAAAATCTAAGGCATCATTAATATTTGAGCGACTTGCCGACCAGCGTCGAGTTGATTTTTTATACTCATTCCACGTGCCATCCAATGCTTGAGAATATCCATAAGCACTGGAAGGTCTTGATAAGGGAATGAGGCCTAAAAAATAGGGTCTATCGGGCTGTGCATGTGGTTTAAATCGTGACTCTTGATGTACCAATGCTAATAAAACATACGGTGGTGTTCCCCAACGTTTATAAGAGCGTTGAGCGGCATGTTTCCAATCTCGGTCATGATCAAAAATATAACAAATATTATCATGGGTTTTTTTAGGTGGCGGTGTTGTGCTACACCCAGCCGTAAAGAGTAGAAAAGCCATTAAAATTAAGGCAAATAGCTTACGCATCCATAAGGTTGTATGAGTCATTTTTGTCTTCCGTAAATAAAGGTTTTTCGATAAATAATGTCATGTTCGGCATTTAAGACCTCAACATCCCAACGTCCTTGCCAAGCACTGCTCATTTTTTGACTAGAGATCAGTGGGCTTTGTGGAGGCTCTGTGGTAAAGGGTACGGTGGATATGTATTGATTATTAAAACGCCAGCGGTGATAAAGTGTTTGGGGCTTAGAGGCCTTTATTTGAGTAAAAAAATTCAGTGTTCGAATATACTTTGGAACAGTATCAGAAAGTGTATCAACGGGCTTTCCATCTTTTATTTGAGCTGAAAGTTGAGAGGTTATGATTTTAATAGGGCTGTTAATAACGGGGGTTAAAGGGGGGAGTGGTTTGGGCAGGTTGGCTTGTTCAGCTAAGTTGGCTTGTAAATCTTCACGTTGTTGTGGTGATAAAACACTTAACTTAACCTCATGAGGCGCAGTAGCATTTAATGTTACCTGCTGATCTCTTTGTACTTGAGATTGTTGTGCTAATTGTGCCTGCTCTTTTTCATAGCTGTAAATAATGGAATAGGCCGTGGCAACACCGCCTAAGACCATGACGCCTCCCCAGAGAAAACGGCATTTCCAACAGGTTTGTACACTGTTTAATAAGCCTTCCGATACATCCTGATGCCCTTGTTCCCAGCCTCGTTGAAAATAGTCTCGCATATCAAAATCACGACGAACCGCACTGGGCATACTCGCCATGGTTTTTCCTTCCAAAGCCAGACGATACCCCGTTTTAAACGCGTATTGAAAGTGAATATTATCCGTTTCAGGTATTTGCATAAGGCTCGTTGCTATTTACTTAGTGGGTTGTTCCTTTTCAAACAGTGCTTGGGTAAACGCTTTACTGTCAAAGGGGCGTAAATCATCAATGGATTCACCTACCCCAATAAATCGAATGGGGATCTGGCTCTGTTCGGCCAAGGCAAATACAATGCCCCCTTTGGCTGTCCCGTCCAGCTTGGTTAAGGTAATGCCCGATACACCAACCGCTTCTTTAAATTGCTGAGCTTGGTTCAGAGCATTTTGTCCAGTACCCGCATCAATGACTAACATCACTTCGTGCGGTGCGGTTTCATCTACTTTACCCATCACTCGGGTAACCTTTTTAAGCTCTTCCATTAAGTTAGATTGAGTGTGTAATCGACCTGCGGTGTCTGCAATTAAGACATCAATTTTTTTGGCTTTCGCCGATTGAATGGCATCAAATAAAACGGCAGCCGAATCTGCCCCTGTTTTTTGGGCGATGACCGGCACATTATTGCGTTCACCCCATGTTTGTAACTGCTCCACAGCCGCGGCACGAAAGGTGTCACCAGCAGCTAACATAACGGATTTTCCTTCCAGTTGATACTTTTTGGCTAACTTACCAATGGTAGTGGTTTTGCCCACGCCATTGATGCCCACCATTAAAATAACAAACGGGCCACCTTGTTTGGCTAAATGCTCATCAATTTTTAAAGGTTGAGTCACAGGAGTTAAAATATCTTCCAGTTGATTTTTTAACGCCTCAATTAATGCTTCGGGATCTTTTAGTGCTTTACGGGAAACTTGAGCGGTTAGGCTTTTAATGATTTTATCGGTTGCATCAATACCTACGTCTGCGGTGAGTAGAATCATCTCCAGTTCATCAAGCAGATCGTCATCAATCTCTTTTCGCCCTAAAACTAAGCTGGCTAAACTGTCGGTAAAGTTTTGACGGGTTTTACTTAACCCCTGCTTTAAGCGGGCAAAAAAACCTGTTTTTTTAGGTTTTTCGAGTTCTTGAATGCGCTCTTTAGGAGAAGGGGGGGGAATATTTTCAACAGTTTGAGCTGGTTCCGCGATTGATTGAGTCCGTTCTTCTGCTTTATTAGGTTGTACGGGTGCCGTTTCTTGGGTAACTTCTTTTATGGGGGGAGCTTTAAGTTCAAGCGATACGGGTGGCTCAACAACCGCGTCGACCACGGATTCCGTTGTTGTTTCAACTGCTTCAGCTTGTGGAGTTTCTTGAACCTCTTTAATTTCCTGTGTTTCCTGAACTTCAATAGGGGCTTGTGCTTCTTCAGGGGTGTTTTTTTTCTTACGGCGCAAAAAGCTGAACATTCGGTGTTCCTGTCATAATGAAATGAGTTTAATAAACAAAGACTCTTTTAAATACTTGAAATTAAATTTTAGGCTATTATAAATCAATTCAATTTGCTTGTTTATATAAGATGAGGCCGTTGCACGAGTGGATGCACACATAAAAATAGTTAAAATTCACCTAAATTTCGTTGATAAAATTGTGAATAGCGAGCTATTCCCAGCGTTTACCGCCTTATTTAGATAAATTTTAACTATTTTTCTGTCGCACCCCACTCGCGCACAGGTCTCAAGATAAAGCCCTTTACGCGCATCACGAGGAAGAAAAAATGATCAAAATTTCCCCCCCTATGTTTAAACTTAAGCTTAAACTTAAACCGATGGTTAAAGGAAAGTTATCCCGTTCACTTTGTGGGATGGTCGTGTGTTCCATGCTCTCATTTCCAGTCTTAGCTAAGGTAACTGAATACCAACTGGATAACGGTATGCAGGTCGTCATTAAAGAAGATCACCGTGCGCCTGTTGTCGTGCATCAAGTGTGGTATCGGGTCGGAGGCACTTATGAGCAGCCTGGCAAAACGGGGCTGTCTCACATGCTAGAACACATGATGTTTAAAGGCACAAAAACCTTAAAACCTGGTGAGTTTTCTAAAATCGTCTCGCAGCTGGGCGGGCAAGAAAATGCCTTTACCTCTTCAAACTACACCGCCTATTATCAAGTGGTAGGCACACAGCATTTAGAGCGCGTAATGCAGTTAGAATCTGATCGAATGCGTAACCTCGTTATTATTGATGAAGAGTTTGATAAAGAACGAGACGTGGTAACCGAAGAGCGTCGCTGGCGCTTAGAAGATAAACCCACCTCAAAACTACGTGAACAGTTTAATGCGGTCGCCTTTTTAAACAGCCCCGCGCGTAATCCTGTAATTGGTTGGATGACCGATATTCGCAGTTACAGCGCACAAGACATGCGAGATTGGTATCAACAGTGGTATGCCCCCAATAATGCCACATTGGTGGTTGTGGGCGATGTAGAGCCAGAAAAGGTACTGGCCTTAGCTAAAACCTATTACGGTAAATATCAGCCTGAAAAGATACCCACCCTAAAGCCTCAAACAGAGATTGAACAAGAGGGGTTACGCCGTATTGAGCTTAAAGGCGCCACTAAAGTGCCTACGCTCCAAATGGGGTTTCATGTCCCCAGTTTGGTTACCGCAAAAACGCCTGAAGAGAAACAAGAGATTTACGCACTGTCGATGTTAAGTAGCCTGTTAGACGATGGCGAGAGCAGTCGTTTGCCAACCTCGTTAATTCGAGAGCAAAAAATAGCCGCCTCCGCCAGCAGTTATTACAGCAGTGCCGACCGTCTGCCCACGCTGTTTTATTTAAGTGGCACACCCACTACAGGGCATACCGTGGCTGAAGTAGAAACTGCGCTATTGGCCGAAATTGAAAAACTCAAAAAAGAGGTAGTGTCTAAAGAAGAGCTAGAGCGCGTTTGGGCGATGTCTGAAGCCAGCTATGTCTATTCGCAAGACTCCACACAATCGCAAGCGATGATTTTAGGTTCTTTGGTCAGTGTGGGGTTACCTACCAATACCTTAAATAATTGGATCGATAACCTAAGAACCGTTACGCCTGAGCAAATTCAAGCCGTTGCAAAAAAATACCTGCACCGTGACAACTTAACCATCGCCACGCTCTATCCAGATGGCAAAGATCATTCCGGTGCAAAAGCCTATAAAGGGAGGCATTAATCATGTTGAAGAAGCAATCTAATAAACAACTGTTTAGCCTATTTGCAGTCGTAAGTCTATTTTTTTTAGCCTTCACACAAAGTGCTTACGCCACCGTTAAAATTGAAACATGGCAAACACAAGGGGGGGCAAAAGTGCTGTACGTTTATGCGCCCGAGTTGCCGATGTTAGACATTCAAGTCTCATTTGATGCCGGCAGTGCGCGAGATGGTGATAAGTGGGGACAAGCCTCCATGACTACCGCTTTGCTCGGTTTAAAAACCAATCAATACGATGAAACAGAACTCTCTCAAAAAATAAATGATTTGGGCGCTCAAATTGGCGGCTCGGTTGGTCGAGACATGGCCTCTTTTAGTTTACGTACCTTAACCAGAGAGTCTATTTTAACCCCTGCACTCTCGTTATTTAATGCCACCTTAACCGACTCCGTTTTTGATCAAGCTATCTTTGAACGAGAGGTACAACGACGAGTGGTTGGACTAAAGCGACAAGACCTCAATCCAGGCAGTCTAGCCAGTAAAACCTTTTGGCAAGAGCTCTACGGCGACCACCCTTACGCACATCCTGTTTATGGCACGGTGAAGACGGTTGAGTCTTTAAAACTATCTGATTTAGAAGGCTTTTATAAACAGTACATCGTAACGCAAAACGCCACCATTGCAATTGTGGGCGACATCAACTCAAAGCAGGCCAAAGCCATCTCAGAACAGGTATTAAAAGGGCTGCCTAAAGGTAAAAAACCTCAACCCATTCCCGTACCGGCAGCACCCAAAAAAGCACAAGAAGTGACCATTGATTTTAACTCAAGCCAAACCCATTTTAAACAGGGTCAAATTGGAGTAGAACGCGGTCATCCTGATTATTATGCTCTGTTTTTAGGTAATCACTTACTCGGAGGCAGTGGGTTTGGTTCACTATTAATGGAAGAAGTACGTGAAAAACGAGGCTTGGTCTACGGCGTGGGCAGTGGGTTCTCACCCATGAAACAAGCGGGGCCTTGGTTGGTGAGCTTATCCACTAAAAACGACAGTGCACAAGAAGCCAAAAAAGTTGTAAACGATACCATCAAAGCCTTTATGAAAGACTTTGATGCCACTCACTTTGAAGCGATTAAAGACAACCTAATCGGTGGTTTTCCACTGCGAATCGACAGCAACGGAAAAATTATTAGCTACATCGCGATGATCGGCTTTTATGACCTACCGTTAGACTACTTGGATACCTTTCCAAAAGAGATTAAAGCCCTGAGCAAACAACAGGTTTTGGATGCTTGGAATCGTCATATTGATGTGTCTAAAATGACTACGGTAATGGTTGGGCAGGTTAAATAGGGGCAGTCCTAGATAACTAGTTCAATTAATTTCTAACCCATTGATTCCGTGTCTTAACTTGTTTCTTTGGGTTACAGAGGTTAAACCACCATTCACACTTCTTTAAAAATAGATAAAAATGGCTCCTTGGAATACCAATAATTAAGGCGGTTGTTTTCGGGGGGATTACAAACTCAATTAATTTACTCTGTTTGGAATGGCAACACCATTTCGTACACAAAGACTAATTATTCGCCTCTAATAGGCTAATTCGGGTTTTGTAAGTTTGCTCGTAATCTTCTGGTGACTCATAGTCGAGCGTACTGTGCATTCTGTCATGGTTGTACC
>WFQP01000070.1 GCA_015487015.1 Thiomicrorhabdus sp. | reverse complement strand
CCAGGTTGTATTTGAGCATTGAGCAACCCCACAAATCCTGCCGCCATGCCGCCTGCTGCGCCTGAACCCATTTGATGTTTTACGTCTACTTGGGTGGCCTGTTCAATTTTTTCAGCCAGCTGCGTTAAACCTTGTTCAAGAATTAGTTCAGCGTGTGGAGTGAGTCCTTTTTGTGGCCCGAATACATGGGTGGCGCCTTGGTTTCCCAGCAATGGATTGGTAACATCACAGGCTAAAATCCACTCTATTTCAAATAAAGAAGGCGGGATGTTTCCAATGTGGTGCAAGGTGTTGAGTGCCTGCCCACCTAATCCAATCTCTTTGCCTTGTTCCGTTAAGAATGGAATGCCAAGTGCTTTTAATGCACCCACCCCTCCATCATTGGTCGCTGAGCCTCCGAGTCCTAAAATAATTTTTTGAGCCCCTAAATCAATTGCTGCTTGAATCATTTGACCGGTACCCGTGGTGTGGGTTTGCAGTGGGTTTCGATCTTCGGGACGTAACCGAGTTAACCCTGAGGCTTGTGCCATTTCGATTATGGCCGTTTGAGTCTCGGGCATCCAACCAAAGGTGGCTTTTACTTTTCGCCCAAGAGGTCCTGAACACCAAAGTGTTTTGGCTTCGGCAAAACCTGCATGAACAAAAGCGGATACAAACCCTTCTCCTCCATCGGATAGGGGGCGGGTTAAAACGGTTGCATTGGGTTGTTTTTTGGTAATGACTTGTTGGGCAATTTGGCAAAATTGAGCGGCCGAAATTGAGCCCTTGAAGCTATCGGGAGCAATGAGGTAGGTGGGCATGATTTAGAGCTCACTTTTCCATTTAATAGAGCAACCCATGCTGGGAACTTGCTTTAAAGGCCCTTGACTGGTTTGAGCCACTTGTTTCATGGCTTCAAGTAGCTCTCTGGGTACATCATCGGGTGCTGTCTCTTTACGAGAAGCATCTAGGCGGCCGCGATATTGCAGGGTTAAATTAGCATTGTAGCCAAAAAAGTCAGGCGTGCAGATCGCTCCATAGGCTTTGGCAATGGCCTGTGTTTCATCAAGCACATAGGGGAAAGGAAAGTTAAATTGGTCGGAGATTTTTTTCATATTCTCAAAAGAGTCTTCGGTATATTCATTGGGGTCATTGGACATAATGGCGATGCTGTGGATACCAAATTCATCTCGTAAAATACGGGTGTCATCCACCAAGCGTTGTTGAATGGATTTTACATAAGGGCAGTGGTTGCAAATAAACATCACTAGCAATCCGTGTTTACCCTTAGCTTTCTCAAGTGTCCAATTTTGGCCATCAATACCCGGTAAATTAAAGTCAATAGCGGGTTGGTTAAAGTCACAGATGGGGGTGGTTAAGCTGACCATATGGATTCCTTTTTACGTTTCGGGTTTACATTTAGATAGGGGGGGGAATTTTTTGTAGAAGGGATATTCTACTGAAAATAATGGCAACGCATAGGGTATTAAGTAATACTTTACAATCTATTTTGGTTCTGTATGGGGTGTTAATTTATTTCTGGAAATAAGCCCATTTGGTTAATGGTTCGGCTGGCGTGTTTAATTTCACCATTGGCATTGAGTTTTTGAATTACACGTTGGATAATTTTTTGGTTTTGAGGGTAAGGCAACCCTGCGGGTAAACTTTTATCATAAAGAATCTTTAAAAAAAGGTAGTCCAGCCCAGTTAATAGCTCTACTTTAGTCGCATCGTTGGCAATGCTTGGATTAACCCAGTCGGCATCATTGGGCAGCCCTAATATTTGAGTAGTCTCCTCTACAATACAGGTAACCAATAACCCTTTGCTAAAGACATGGTCAACGGGAATAACCACTTGTGCTTGGGTGATGATGTTTTTTTGGTTACGTTGAAAACCGGCCATGCAGTGACTATTACGAGCCAAGCCTTGAGGGGTATCAGGAGTGGTTTTTTGAATAATTTTTTCATAATCAGTATCAGGCGTTAGGTGTATTAAGAGATTGGCTGATCCAAAATGATGGGGCTGATATTTTTGAATAGGGTGACCAGTAATGGCCTGTAGATGTTGTAAATGAGTATTGAACAGCTGTTCAATCATCGTATTTTTTTTAATATTGTGATAAATAAACTGATAACGAATAGGGGCTTGCCATTTTAAAATGCGACCTTCGGTGGCGCGGTACTCATTTTTAAGCGCAATTTCATTAAAAGCTTTTTGAATATATACGGGGTCCTGCCAAGGTTGCTCCGTATTTTGGGTGCTTGCTAGAGTGGGAGTCGTCAATAAGAGCATTATGCCAAAAAATAAGACAGAGTTTAATACGGTGCCAATACTCATTTATAGGTACTCACTTTGCTGTGGTTATAAAAAAACCTTCTTATATCGATGGGGGGATCTTTATAAGAAGGTTTATAGGGTTGGGTACGTCTAGATACACGTACCGTCTAAACAGAGAGAGTTTTTAGTCTTCAATCTCTATTTTAGTAATGACGTTGGTATTGTTATTAGAGAGTTCAACTTTAACTAAAATGCTCTCTCCCGCATTGACTTTATCTCGTAAGTCGTCAAGTGATGTAATGTTGCTATTATCACTTTCAAAGGAAGGTGGAGCAGTCGTTTCAAAATCGATACCCATAATGGTAATCGTTGTGAGGGTAAAGCTATTAATAATGCCTTGAACTTCTATCTCTTCTGGGTTTGTAATTTTCACCTTTGAGGCAAATAGACTGCTTTCATTGTTTTCATCATTTTGATAACCTTCTACTTCAACAAAGTCCCCGACATTTAAATCGCTAATTTGAACGGAGTAGCTATTTTGTAGCTCGTTCTCAAATTGAGTTTCTGTACCGGTTTGTATAATGATAGGTTGCCCATAGACAGGTTCAATTTCAAAGCGATTATTGGCAATGTCTACAAATGTAATGGGTGCAGAGACCTCAATATCTCCTCCTCGTAGCTTTATCTCTGTGGCGATGAGTACACCATTTACTAACTGGCCTTCCACTTCAATTTGTAGATTGTTGGCAAGTTGTATCGTGCTGGGCTCCATTTTGCGGACTTGACTGATATCGACAGTAATACCATTGATTTCAAATTGATTGCCTGCAAAATCGGTAATAAAGCCTTCTATCTCAAGTTTATCGCTGTCACTGAACTTAAACTCTTTAGATTCTACTTTTATGGCAATGATTTTTGTACCATCATAGGTTCCTTTGACCTCAACATAGGTATTCTCTTGCAGCCCATTGGGAAGGTTTTCTAAGATTTCTGGTGAGGCATCGACAGAAATTCCTTTTAGTGTAAAGGTTGTTCCCGTTAAATTGGTGACATGGCCTTTTAATTCAACCTTGCCATCGTCACCAGTGCCGGTTTTGTTTTCAATGCGAAAGGCGATAAGGGTACCGTTGTCATCAAAAAAGCCACTTAACTCAACAAACTGACCGTCAGTGATGGTATCAATGGCTATGCCACCATTATCAGGATCAAAGTAGGTCGTTTTGCTGTCAGGCTGAACGGGGATACCCATTACGGTAAAGCTAGCAGTGAGTCCGTTTGTGGTATAGCCTGCAACTTGTCCTTGTAGGTCATCATCAAACACAATACTGGTGGCCGTTCCGGTGACCCCATCTGGGTT
>WFQP01000069.1 GCA_015487015.1 Thiomicrorhabdus sp. | reverse complement strand
TTTGCAAACTGTAACGTACTTGTCCGTTTAATACCGCGGTTGATAATGCAAACAGTTGATAGTGTGCTTGGTCAACCACTTGCTCTAAAATCACTTGAGTGGAGATGACCGCGCCATCGCCTAATACCAAGGATAATTTTATCAACTCTTGGTCGGCTGCTAACAAATTGCCTTCCACTCGTTCGGCCAATAACTGTGCGGCATCCAAGTCCAGTTGCAATCCAAGTGTTTGCGCTTTTTGTTGACACCAGTTAGGCAGTGCATTCATCGGTACGGGCTTGGCTTGAACTACTAAACCCGCCGATTCGATGGCCGTTACCCACTTAGATTTAACTTGGCGACTGTCCAAACGTTCACACAGAAACACAATTACCATTTCGGGCGGTAACTCAGCTTGCAAGCTGTGTGCAAACGCACACCAATCTTGAATAAATTTCCCCCCCTCTCTTCCTGGTGAACCTTTGGGCATATTCACCACAATCATTCGTTGTTCTGCAAACAAAGAACCCGCTTGTGTTTCCATTTGCAAGCTCTGCCAGTTAAAGGTGGCATCTACGTCATACACATCGCCCGTTAAATAGCCTTGGCTTTTCAGTTTATCCCGTAACCCATCGTAGCCCTCACGTAAGAAAAAGGGCTCTTCGCCGTACAATAAATAAACCGGTTGAGCCGTAAAACTGTCACTGGATAACTGGCTTAAAAAGGCACTGGCAAGAATCATGGGTTCACCGGTTCCGAAACACTAAACTGCTTCTGTACCGCACGATTAATACGATCCATCATCTGCCGTGCTAAATCACTCGCCATGCTTTCACGCATACCAATCAGCTCTTGTTCTGCTGCTAACAGTGCCGCGGTATCAATCTGACGATCACGATAAGTTTCAACCGAGCCACTGACCAACTGATTTCCCGTTAATGCCCAAGTAGCCGTAAACGATTGTGACATGCTTAAAAGCTCGGCCGTAGCATCCCCCTGCCCTGAAAAAGCGGTGCGAGAGACTTTATAACGAGTCGGATTCAACTGAATCAGCACCTCGGCCTTTTTTTCAGAGCCAACAATTTTTACACCCGACAGCTCCAGTTGTTTACGCAGCGCCCGCTTAACTTCCACTCGAACACTGGGGGATGATTTTAATAGTACCGTTTTAAAGTGTACTTCCCCAACGGTATCGTAGCCACGCAGATGAAACCCACAGCCACTTAACAACACAGAAGCCATTAAGAACACAATACCTGTCCACATCCATCGCTTGCGCACCATGCAAACTACCCTTTTACCACCAAGTTAACCAAACGATCTGGCACCACAATCTCTTTAACAATGGCTTTGCCTTCAATAAACTTCAAGACACTTTCATCGGTTTTCGCAGTTGCTAAAATAGTCTCTTTATCGGCATCCACCGCCACTTCAATTTTACCGCGTAACTTACCGTTTACCTGAACCATCAGCTCAATTTCAGACTTCACTAACGCGGACTCATCCACCGTTGGCCAAGTGGCATCGACCACCAAACCGTCTTTACCAAGCACCGACCATAAGTGTTGTGATAAATGTGGTGTCATCGGAGACAGCATTAACACTAGCAACTCCAGCGCTTCTTGCATCAACGCACGATCACTGTCAGACGCTGCTTCAAATTTATTCAGCTCATTCATCAACTCCATACACGCTGCAATAGCGGTATTAAAGTGCTGACGACGACCAATATCATCGGTCACTTTTTGTAAGGTTTCATGCAGTTTTAAGCGCAGAGCTTTGGCCGTTTTGCTCAAATCATCAGAGGACGCAGCAGGTGCAACCGCTCCCGCTTCAATATGACTTTGTACTTGACGCCAAACACGATTCAGGAATCGGAAGCTTCCTTCTACCCCTTTGTCTGACCACTCCAAGCTCTGCTCGGGTGGTGCAGCAAACATAATAAACAGACGCACCGTATCCGCACCAAACTTTTCAATCAACCCTTGTGGATCGACCGTGTTGCCTTTGGATTTAGACATTTTAGAGCCGTCTAATAACACCATGCCTTGCGTCAGTAATTTCTTAAATGGTTCATCCGAAGAGACTAACCCTTGGTCACGCATAAGCTTATGAAAAAAGCGCGCATACAACAGGTGCAAAATAGCGTGCTCAATGCCACCAATGTATTGATCAACAGGTGCCCAGTAGTCTGCACGCTCGTCCAACATCGCCCCAGAATTGTCTTTTGAGGTGTAGCGAGCGTGATACCAAGAAGATTCAAAAAAAGTATCAAAGGTATCTGTTTCACGTGTTGCATCGCCCCCACAAGTTGGACAACTGCAATTTTTAAAACTGTCTAATTTAGCCAACGGCGAGCCTGAGCCATCTGGCACCACATCTTCTGGCAAACGCACAGGTAAATCCGCTTCGGGTACAGGAACGGGGCCACATTCTGGGCAGTAAATAACCGGAATGGGGCACCCCCAATAACGCTGACGAGAGATTCCCCAGTCGCGTAAACGGTAGTTGGTTTGTTTTTCACCCAAGTTTTTCTCTGACAACACCGTCGCCATCGCGTGCAACGCTTGCTTTGACTTTAAGCCATCAAACTGACCCGAATTAACTAAAATGCCCTTTTCAGTAAACGCACATTCCGATACATCGGCTAGCTCATCCGCACTCGGTGCAATCACTGCTTTAATATCTAAACCATACGCTTTAGCGAACTCATAATCACGTTGATCATGTGCGGGCACAGACATCACCGCACCCGTACCGTAATTCATTAACACAAAGTTAGCCGCCCAAACGGGAATCACTTCGCCCGTTATTGGATGACGCACTCGAATGCCCGTATCCACGCCCTCTTTTGACATGGTCTCCATGTCTGCTTCTGCGGTGGACACATGTGAACAAGCTTCAATAAACTGCGCCAACGGCTCATTATTTAACGCCGCTTGAACTGATAACGGATGATCCGCTGCCACCGCGACATAAGTCACCCCCATTAACGTATCTGGGCGCGTGGTATACACATCCAATGTTTCGGTAGAATTTTCTCCCCCCCCTACGACTGGAAATGAAATTTGTAAACCGGTGGATTTACCAATCCAGTTCTTTTGCATGGTTTTAACCTGTTCTGGCCAACCATCCAACTTATCCAAACCTTCCAGTAACTCCTCTGCATAGTCGGTAATGCGTAAAAACCACTGTGCAATCTCTTTGCGCTCAACCGTTGCGCCCGAACGCCAACCTTTACCATCAATGACTTGCTCATTAGCCAACACCGTCATATCGACAGGATCCCAATTCACTACCGACAACTTGCGATAGACCAAGCCCTCTTTCATCAATCGAGTAAACAACCACTGCTCCCAGCGATAATATTCAGGGTGACACGTTGCGATTTCGCGCGTCCAGTCGTACCCCAATCCAAGTGACTTTAACTGATTGCGCATGTAATCAATGTTCTCATAGGTCCACTTTGCTGGTGCAACTTGGTTCGCCATTGCCGCATTTTCCGCAGGCAGACCAAACGCATCCCAGCCCATCGGTTGCAACACATTCTTACCTTGCATACGCTGATAACGCGACACCACATCCCCAATGGTGTAGTTGCGCACGTGCCCCATATGCAACTTGCCACTTGGGTAAGGAAACATCGACAAACAGTAGTACTTCTCTTTGCTCGTGTCTTCTTTTACAACAAACGTTTGGTTGTCGTCCCAATATTTTTGAATTTCGGTTTCAATCTGCTGAGGGTTGTACTGAACATCTGACATGGTTTTTCTTCTACTTCCAAAAGGTGAGCGCAAAGCCTTTGATCGGACAATGACAAGAACATCAATAAGGCTTGCTAAATAAATTAAATAAGTTCAATATTATACGCACATACAAAAAAGAATCCGAAAAAAACAGGAGAAACGCCATGAGTGGTAATAAAATGCTTGAAGCTTACAGAACGTTGCTAAAAAATGCGAAGGAATCGGTCATCCTTGCGGAACAAAAAACATGGCAAGTATTAGGAAGTACCATTGAAAAAGCTGAGCAAGCCGATCATGATCTGGCCGAACTCACCGCCAAAGAGTTTAAACAAGTACAAGAAGACCTCAATGCCGATGTTATGCAAGTGGCTGAATACTTAAGCGAAGTGGAACAAGGTGTAGATGAATTTTTAACGATGGATCTGCCATTGCTTGAAAAAATCTTAATCGACAAAGCCCTCTCACTCGCCGATCCAACCGAAATTACCGTGTTAAGACTGCGCCTAGCTGCGGCAATGGATGATAATCACCCTGTGTTTGAACACCCTAAATAATCACCGCTTAAACTCGTATCAAAAACATACGATTATTATCAAACTTGATCCGATAATCTTTCGCTATCATTGGCTAAAAGGCTCTCTGCCAACGAAAGATTAAAACCGCCCTGTCAAAAAATACCGCTTACCCAAGACAAATGCAAACAAGAAAAACAGCATGAATAGAACCGGTGTTTTGCCCCATTCAGCGTAGAAGGTTAAGCCATCATAGGGCTGGATCTCTCCTCTTAACACTCCTCGTTCATAAGCGGGAATTTGCTGTTTAATGCGTCCTTTAATATCAATAATGGCCGTGTAGCCTGTATTGGTACTGCGTGCGATTTCTCGCCCTAGTTCTAACGCACGCATTTGTACTTCTTGCAGTTGTTGTGCAGGTTCAAACGTATGTGCAAACCAAGCATCGTTACTGACGGTAATCAGGTACTTCGCTTCTGGCAGTTGTTGTGCCAGTTCATTACCAAATGCCATCTCATAACAGACACTTAACCCTGCAAGCTGCCCCCCTAGCATTAAGGGGGCTTGATTTTTATCGCCGTGGGTAAAGGTGGCAAATGGAATATTAAACAAAGAACTTAAGTAATCAAACAGGTCATGAAAAGGAAAAAACTCACTAAATGGCACAAGATGATGCTTGTAATAGCGATCCTCAGGCTGATTCAAATTTACCAACGCATTGTAATAGTGGTCGGAGCTTTGCTCGCCAGCAATCACTCCAACCAATACATCTTGATCCAGTAACTGAAGGTCTTTAATAAAGCTGCTTAGCACCCCTTTTTCAACCACTTCATAGTAGGCGGGGATGGCGGTTTCTGGCCAAACAATGACATCTGCATCCATGTGTTGCTTGGTCAAGCTAGTATAGGCTTTTAAGGTAGGTAAAAAATTGGACTGAACCCATTTTTCTTCTTGAGGAATGTTACCTTGCAACAGCGCAATTTCAATGGGAGCATCAACGGGTTTTACCCACTCAATGTCTTGCAGCATTCCGCCTAGTGACCATAACAGTGCCAGTGACAAACTGGCACGTACCCAAGCACGCTTTTGATAGAGCCATAATAAAATACCGGCCGAAACGGCAACCCCCCAACTTACTCCCCAAACCCCCAATACTGGTGCATAGCCTGCTAACCAAGTGTCAATATGAGTATTGCCTAACAATAAAAAAGGGTAACCGCCTAAAAGTGAGGCGCGTAACAGTTCAAAAAGAACCCAAATAGCAGGAAACAGTACGGTAAGCGTAAAGCCTGAGCTGTAACGTTGCCGAAGGTACTGAGCCAGCCAGCCACTGAAGGCTATAAACAGAGATAAAAAGAAGACAAATAAAAAGGTTAATAGTATCGCCACTGGCAGCAGTACGCCCGAGTAGAAATACATACTCGAAAACAGCCAACTCACTCCCAAGCCAAAAAAACCAAAGCCAAACCATAAGCCCCGTTTAAAGCCCTCAAAATGACTCTTGGCATTAAACCAAAAGAAGAACAGCCCCATAATAGCGATTAATATGACGGGGGAAAAAAAGAAGGGGGCAAAGGAAAAAACGCCCAATGCACCGAACAGCAACACTAAAAAATGTACTTTATGTGGTACAAACAGGCTTAACAATAAGCGTGCTTTTTGAGAGGCATCAATGCTCAGAATATTGCTCATCCACTTGTGCTTTCACGGCTTTGTCCAAAAGTTTGACCTCAAACAGTTCCACACGCCGCTCATTGCCTTTTAACACTTTAAAACGAAACCCCTGCAACTCAATGGACTCTCCTTGTTGTGGCACATGACCAAACAGTGAAGCTAAGCAACCCCCCATGGTTTCACAGCCATTGGTCTCAATATTGACCTTAAAAAAGTCATTAAACGCTTCAATGGGCGTTAACGCTTGCATTGAGAAAGTATGCGCAGTGCGCTTTTGAATAAACGCTTGCTCTTCGGCATCATGCTCGTCTTCAATATTGCCGACAATTTGCTCCAAGACATCCTCAATGGTCACTAAACCAGCCAGTTCGGCGTACTCATCAACCACAAGTGCTAAATGATTACGACTCGCTTTAAAATCTCTTAACAGCATATTTAAGCGCTTACTTTCTGGAACAAAAATAGGTTTACGATAAATTTTGGCTAAATCTTCTTTGGTTTTTAACTCACCCTTAACTACGGCTCTGAATACATCTTTGGCCAGTAAAACACCAATAATCTCTTTATCACAAATAACAGGATAACGGGAGTGTGAACTCTCTAGCATGGTTTCAAGAATGGAATCCAGTGGTTCGCTTGCATCAATTAATGCCATTTGCAAACGTGGAATCATAATATCTCGCACTCGAGACTCCGATACCTCCAAAACGCCTTTAATCATCACCAGCGCATCGGCATCAATGAGCCCTTGCGATTGTGCATCGGCTAACATACTCACTAAGTTTTCTCGGCTCTCAGGTTCGTCTGAAAACATTTTAACCATACGTTCGACCCATGAAGCGCCGCTACTACTGTCACCCATTAACTTTATCTACCCTCTCTTGAAATTTCATACGGGTTAGCATACCCTAATTTAGCCATAATTTTAACTTCCAGTGCTTCCATTTCCAATGCCTCTTCGGGTTCAATATGATCAAACCCTTGCAAATGCAAAACACCATGCACCACCATGTGTGCCCAATGCGCTTCAAGCGATTTTGTTTGCTCTGCCGCTTCTTGTGCCACCACCTCTGCACAAATAGCTAAATCGCCTAAATAAGGCATCGACTCTTCGTCTTCAATTACATAAGGGGGGGGAGAAAATTCAAAGGATAAAACATTGGTAGGCTTATCTTTATCGCGATACGTTTTATTCAGCGTCTGGCTCTCTTCCAAACTCACAATGCGAATCGTCAATTCTGAAGGAGAAGCTGGCTCGATTAAGCTGGCTATGACCCATTTCTCACACAAGGCCTGTGTCGGCATGGCTAACGGTTCAACTCCCCACTGCAACTCAAGCTCTAACGTATTGCATGCTTGATGACTCTCATCCTTCATTACTGCGCGCCTGAGTTCGGTCGTAGGCATCGTACGCTCTGACAATTTTTTGCACCATCGCATGACGTACCACATCACGGGCTTGGTAAAATGTAAAGCCAATACCCTCAACCCCTTCCAACACCTCAATGACATGGCGTAGACCTGATTTTTGATGTCGCGGTAAGTCACACTGAGTAATATCCCCAGTAATTACTGCGGTTGAACCAAAACCAATACGTGTTAAAAACATCTTCATCTGCTCGGTACTGGTGTTTTGTGCTTCATCTAAAATAATAAAGGCTTCATTGAGTGTTCGGCCCCGCATAAAAGCTAAAGGCGCAATTTCAATGACATTTTTTTCAATTAAACGCTCAACGGTTTCAAAGCCTAACATATCAAACAGGGCATCAAAAAGAGGGCGTAAATAAGGGTCTACCTTTTGGCTTAAGTCCCCTGGCAAAAATCCCAATTTTTCCCCCGCTTCCACCGCTGGACGCGTAAGAATAATACGGCGAACCTGCTCTTTTTCTAACGCCTCAACCGCACACGCCACCGCCAAATACGTTTTACCTGTTCCAGCGGGTCCAATGCCAAAATTCACATCGTACTGTTTAATGGCATTAATATAGTTTGCTTGATTGGCATTACGTGTTTTAAGTGTTTTACGACGAGTGGTAATCAGAACTTGTTCAGAAGTGAGCGCTTGCGGCGTGTCCAGTCCTTTTTCATGCAGCATTAAATGTACTAAATCAGGCGTAAGCGTTTGCAGAGCGGTTTCGTCATAAAGATCACGAATCACTTGTTCAGCTTTCACCACTCGATTCGCCAAACCTGTTACCGAGAGTTGAAACCCTCGGCTATTCACCTCAACCCCTAAGCCCAACTCAATTTGTTCAAAATGCTCATGCTGCCAACCACTTAGGTTCTGCAATCGCTCATTATCTTCCGGTGATAGGTTAAATTGAATGGTATTTAATGTGGACAAAAGAGGCCTCTACACAGCTGTTTAAAAACAAAAAAGGACATTACAGTGAATACGCTTGAGGCGCTACATGTCTATCCGCCTCGGGGGTCGCTACCAGCTCACCACGTAACGAATTATTCAGTGCTTCAGTAATTTTAACGTCCACAAATTGACCGATCAGCTCAGGTGAACTATCAAAGTTCACCACACGATTGTTCTCGGTACGTCCAGCCACTTGTTCAAATGACTTTCGAGAAAGGCGCTCAACCAACACCCGTTGAACCGTTCCAATCATCGCGTCACTGATAGCGGCTGTTTGCTTATTTAACAACTCCTGCAACATAAACAAACGACGTTTTTTCTTCTCTAATGGCTCTTCATCTGGAAACCCTGCGGCAGGCGTACCTGGGCGTTCACTGTAGATGAAACTAAAAGATCGATCGTAATTAAGCTCTTCAACCAAAGCCAAGGTCTCTTTAAAATCATCACAAGTCTCCCCAGGAAAGCCAATAATAAAATCTCCAGACAAACTTAAATGAGGGCGCAATGCACGAATTTTACGAATGGTCGATTTATACTCAATCGCCATGTGATTACGTTTCATCATCGCCAATACACGATCAGAGCCTGATTGAATCGGTAAATGCAAATGCGAAACCAGTTCTGGAATTTCTGCATAGCAATCAATCAAGCTTTGTGTCATCTCATTTGGATGAGAGGTGGTAAAACGAATACGGTCAATGCCATCAATGGTACGCACGGCGTGCATTAAAATGGCTAAATCCGCAATTTCACCATCGGCCATCACACCACGATAAGCATTCACATTTTGCCCCAGCAGATTCACTTCGCGCACACCCTGCTCAGCCAAAATGGTGATTTCACGCATCACATCTTCAAATGGACGACTGACCTCTTCACCACGTGTGTAAGGTACCACACAAAAAGTACAATATTTAGAACACCCTTCCATGACGGAAACCATGGCCGATACGCCATTAACTTCAGGCTCAGGTAAATTATCAAATTTTTCAATTTCTGGAAACGAGATATCAATCACGGCTTTTTTCTTTTTCACCGAATCGTCACCACGAACACGCAAAGCTTCATCAATCATCGCAGGCAAACGGTGTAAGGTTTGAGGGCCAAAAATCACATCCACACTTGGCGCTCTCTGACGAATCACTTTACCCTCTTGCGAGGCAACACAACCACCTACACCAATGATTCGATTAGGCTTTTTAGCTTTCCACTTAGACCAACGCCCCAATTCAGAGAATACTTTTTCTTGTGCTTTTTCACGCACAGAACAAGTGTTCATCAAAACAACGTCAGCATCCTCAGGCTCTGAAACTAACGTTAAGCCATGCGTCTTTTCTAATAAACTGGCCATTTTATCTGAATCATATTCATTCATCTGACAACCGTAGGTAATCACATACAACCCACCTGTAAACGGTGATGATTCTGATGATGAGAGTGGTGATTCTTGAGACATAATAGTTCCGTTTTGTACATACTTAAAATTAAGGGGGAGTATTTTAACATAGAGACCTTTATTTTAAATCGGTTTCCGATTTTTTGGCCTTAATCAACGCAAGCTCCTGTTGCAGCTCAGCACGAGTTAAAACAACGCCATAAGTACTTAACAATTCTTCGACTACCTTATCTACTTGAGATAAGTTTTCTTGTGCCAAATAAACTTTAGCCAAGTTCTCTAAACTTTGTTGAGAAATTTCCCCCCCCCTATTTTCTGCCCACCAAACAAATTGATTTAAGTCATATCGGTTATTGCTTTTAATGGCTTTGTTAACCAGTGCATTCATGGCTTTTACTGCATCTTCCCGATATAAAAGATTATACGTTGCATGTTCTAAATACCGTTGATTCGCAATCTCCTCCTTGGTTTGAAATTGAGTATAAAACAAGCTATTTTGAAAAATATAGGCTTCTTTAATGCTTTTTAAGGTATGCCATGTACCATAAAAAATCATACCGATTAAAAGTATTACCACCATAATTAAGGATATCTTTAATACTTTGCTTACAGAAAAAAACCATGTTTTTTTAACAACACGCACCCCAACATAAAGAAAAAAGAGCAACAAAAACAGATGCACACTGGACAAGGTAAAAGGATACGAAAGCTGTGACTGGATTAAAAAAGGCAACAACAACGCCAAAACCATAAAAGCATAAGCGTAACTCCGTTTAAATAAATAAACCCCATACACACCTGCAAATGCTAACGGTAATAACAGAGCTAACACACCACTTTGCAGCATCCAATACAACCATTCATTATGGGGGTGTGTAAAGCGTACTGTCATTAATGCAGCATTTTGCTCTGCGGCAATATGCTCTGCAAATGGTGCGATAAAATGACCAATACCCAACCCAAAAATAGGCGATTCCATAAATAACTGAATACTGTACTGGTAAAGAAAAAATCTGGCACCCTCAGAAAGGCCACCCATTTTTTCTAACACAAACTCTAAACCCAGAGATTTTCCAGGTAAATACACACTTAAGACAAAAGCCAAGACCAAGGCCAAAAGCCAAATTAGAAATAAGAGCAGATGTTGCCGTAAAAAATGTTGTCGTGCAATCAGCATACAAATGCCCGCAATAACAAAAGCTAATAATCCAGCTCGAGACCCCGTTAACAATAAAACATAAAAAGACGACAAAACCACCAAAAATAACCAAATTTTAAATACGCGACTGCCATTTAAAAAAACACGATTCAACATCAAATACAACGTTGCCACCAACACTAATGACAAAAAGGAAGCCAACATATTCACTTGCTGAAAGTTGCCTAAAGGGCGATCGCCACTAAAGCGAAACGCCTCGTAAGGAATAAGGGCATAAGCCGCACGATACACATCATGACTTTGCACAATCGCAATTAAAGACTGAACAAACCCTACAATACATAGGATTACTAATATGTGTATCAAATGACGCTGTGTAAGTGGGTATTGAAACAGCGACCAGAAAAAAAGCCCCACCACCCCAAAAGCTAATGTGGTTTGTAGCCAAGCATCACTTTGAATGTTTGCAAACACCGATCCCGCTAACAAAATACCAAACAGCATGATACAAAAATAAAATACCACCCTAGAGGCAA
>WFQP01000068.1 GCA_015487015.1 Thiomicrorhabdus sp. | reverse complement strand
GCCTATTTTCAAATAGGCTTTTATTTGGTATCGTTCGTCTATGGTCAACTGTTTATAGTTCATTGCAATTTCCTGTGGTAAGAAAATTAGCATTCTATTTCAGTTGGCCTCTTTTCTTACAAGTTAATTGCACTTATTATGCGAATTCAAGGAATCTGTTATGTTTAAAAAGCCAAGAAATATACTTCTTGGCTTTTTTTGTTTCTAAGCCTCGATTTTATGAGGACTGAAGTACTGTCCAAGGGATTTCGCATTCACCTGAGTCTGTCGCAATATAAGCGGAGTTACCTGTGATGGTGACAGACCAGACCATGCCTCGCTCTACAAAGGAGGCAAGTGTTTGTATATCGAGCCATGAAAATTGATAAATAGAGGCGTTGATCGGTTGCAATTTCTGTTTATTTTGTTGCCACCAAACATCTGATTTTGCATTGAAGGTATACACACTTACGGCTTGTGCTTGTCTGGCCGATTTTTTAATACGGTCAACGGCAGGTTCACCGATATCAATCCATAATAATAGCTGATCGTCTAAGCTACGAACCCACAAATCGGGCTCTTCAATGGCACTGAGCCCTTTGGTAAAGGTTAAGTGTTCTTGTGCATTAAGACAAAATGCTAATACACGCATCATCATGCGTTCGGTATTTTCAGAGGGATGTTGAGCAACGGTTAAATTGAGTGAGTCGTAATAGTTACGATTAAGATCGGAAAGTGCAATGCTAAATTTATAAATGGTTGGTTTTAATGCCACAGAGTAAGGCCTATTTAAGAGTTTTAATTTGAAGGGGGATAAGTTGCTTTCATGGAAAAAGAGGGGGGAAGTATACTGCATAAACCTTAATAGAGGTAAGGCCTATGCAGCTTTTTAGAGAAGTTATAGACCTAAGGTTTTCGCGACCCCTTCACCATATAAAGGGTCTGCTTTGAGGCAGTTTGCAATATGGCGTTTTTGAACCTCAATATTGGCTCCTCCGACAGAGCGTGCCGTATTTTCAAACAGTACTTGTTGTTGTTCGGCACTCATCAGTCTGAATAGGTCACCTGCTTGAGTGTAATAGTCGTTATCATCCTCTCGGTGATCCCAGTGATCAGCGGAGCCAAACAGATCCATAGGGGGTTCTTTGTATTCAGGCTGTTCTTGCCACTCTTCTAGGCTATTAGGTTCATAGCCTTTGGTACTTCCTACATTACCATCTACGCGCATCGCGCCATCACGATGATAGCTGTGGTAGGGGCAGCGAGGTGCATTTACTGGAATTTGTGCATGGTTAACACCTAAGCGGTAACGTTGTGCATCACCGTATGAGAATAAACGGCCTTGCAGCATTTTGTCGGGCGAAAATCCAACACCAGGAATGATACTGCCAGGATTGAAAGCGGCTTGCTCTACTTCAGCATGGTAGTTTTCGGGGTTACGATTCAGCTCAATCACGCCGACATCAATGAGAGGGTAGTCTTTGTGTGACCAAATTTTGGTTAAATCAAACGGATGAAAGCGATAATCTTGGGCATCGGCTTCAGGCATTACTTGTATTTTAAAGTCCCAACGTGGATATTGCCCATTTTCAATGCTTTCGTAAAGGTCTTGCTGGTGGCTCTCTCTATTTTTTCCAATAAGTGTTTCGGCTTCTTCATCGGTTAAATTTTGAATGCCTTGTTGAGTTTTAAAGTGAAATTTTACCCAAAAACGTTCATTATCGTCATTGATAAAACTGAAGGTATGGCTACCAAAGCCGTGCATATGACGATAGGTTTTTGGGTTGCCTCGGTCACTCATTAAAATAGTCACTTGGTGCAGAGCTTCAGGGAGTAATGTCCAAAAGTCCCAATTATTTTGTGCGCTGCGTATGTTGGTACGAGGGTCACGCTTGACTGCATGGTTTAAGTCTGGAAATTTTAAAGGGTCTTTTAAAAAGAAAACAGGGGTGTTGTTGCCGACAATATCCCAATTACCTTCTTCGGTATAAAACTTAAGAGCAAATCCACGAATATCTCGTTCAGCATCGGCCGCTCCGCGCTCTCCAGCCACCGTGGAAAAGCGTGCAAATAGGTCTGTTTTTTTCCCAACTTGGGAGAATAGTTTGGCTTTGGTGTATTGGGTAATATCGTGAGTGACGGTAAAGGTACCAAAAGCCCCTGATCCTTTGGCGTGCATACGTCGTTCAGGAATCACTTCTCGATCAAAATGCGCCAGTTTTTCTAAAAACCAGACATCCTGTAAGAGCATTGGGCCACGAGGACCTGCAGTAAGAACGTTTTGGTTATCGGCAACGGGGCAACCATTGGACATGGTTAACTTTGATTTTTTATTCATGGAAAAACCTCTTAGAAAACGTAGTGAGAGAAAGAAATGGAGTTTTAAATCATACTCTTCTTTCTCTCTGAAGGGAGAGGTTTTTTAGAAATGGATTAATTTTTTAGAACTAAAAAAATAATTGTATAACGACTCAGCGAGCCGTAAATATGTGTAGTAGTTGTGACTTAATTTTTTGGATAGAAGGTGAGGTTAAAGGTAACAGGAACGCTGGGAGAAATCGATTTTAGTCGTGCTATTTTGCGTAATCGCTCGATCCCTTTTTCTAGGCCAAAAAGATTGGCATTGATAATAATGGGAGCGACAGGTGTAACAAGGATATTGCCACGAGCACTCTTTATAACTTTAACGGTTGTGTTGAGTTCTTGGTTTATGCCATGAAGGTTTAGCATGAAATTAACGCTTTCTATGTATGTTTGTCCTATTTTAAGGTGGTTCAATTTCTCTGAATCAATAGAAGCCGTTACGGTGGCTTTGCCATAGTTGATGACTTCAAATAGCATGGATTTTATGCGTTCGTTACGAATGGGTACATCTGTTTCAACGCTTTCTAAGTTGATTTTAATGGTGAGCTCACCTTGGTCATTTATTTCACCTGTTAAGGTATTAAAATAGTTTAGTTCACTGGTGGTTAGATTTTTAGTTGAGACATAATAGACATTGGATTCGGAACTTTTCAATAGCCACCCAGCATAAGCATTAGAGGTGATAAGTAGAGTTACCAGTAGAGCTGAATACAGTTTAACCATTGTAAAATATTCCTAAAGTTGATTTATATTAACTAATATACCTTTTTTAGAGCCTTTTTGGTAGGGGGGGGATATATTAAATGCGAAAAAGTACTGAATATTGAGGAGGGTGTTGTTGAATGTTTGGAATGCGTGTCTTGGTTTATGGATGATCAAAATATTTCTTTTTACGATTTTCTTTACGTAGTTTCCAATTTTTAATCACTTGTTGGCGCCAGAGCAAGCGAATAATTAAAAAGCTGACTATGCCGAGCGTTATACCAACGACTGCACTGCCTAAATACAGCGGTTGCCATAGGTCGCCTAGCATGTTCATCATCCAATCCCAGCTGAGTTCAAAGTGTAAATTTTCATCGGGTTGTTGTCCGAGTAGGTAGGTGCCAATAACGTAGTTAAAATAGAAAATAGGCCCCATGGTTAATGGGTTGCTGATCCAGACTAAAATCACACTTAAGGGGAGGTTGGCTCTAAAAAATATGGCGCATAACGCAGCAAATAACATTTGAGAGGGGATGGGGATCGCCATCCAAAATAAACCAATTAAAAAGGCTTTTGAGACCGAATAGCGATGTAAATGCCATATACTTGGGTTATGCAGCCATTTGCCTAAAAACCCTAAGCCTTTTAAGCTTTTGATTTTTTCGGGCGTGGGAATATAACGTTTAATGAGCTTTTTGGGCATGTTTCTTCGTTTTGTATTGGTTTTTATTATCAGTGTACTGGTGTTTTATCAGCAACCAGAGTTTCCAGCATTATGGTTTGGGATTGTCTGCCTGTGCCTTTCTCTTTTGTTGATTTGGGTATTTTATACCGATCGATTTTTTATTGATCCTCAACAGGCTTTTCAAGCACGTTTGTTTAGGGTGTTTAATATGATGCTTGGACTCATTATAGGCATCTCTTGGGTTTTTTGGCAGACTTTTTTTATGCCGGTCATTCCTGAGCGTGTTTTAAACCAACCAGTTTTTATAACGGGAAAACTGATTGAGCTACCGAATCAAGAACTTACAAAGCATCGAGTAAAAATCCAGTACGTGATTAAGGTGGATTCGATCTCTTCTTCTTTACTGGCGGCTACGAATGAGGAGGTTTCTTATGCTTATCAATTTAAACCTATTGTTTCAATTAACTGGTATTTAAGCACTAAGGAACTGTCTTTTAAAAAACCTCTACCTAAATTAGGTGAAACGTGGCAAATGCGAGTAAAACTTAAGGCGAATCACGCTGCGATGAACCCCGGTGCATTTGATTATGAAGCGTGGCTCTTTCAAAAAGGGGTGACTGCAAAAGGGTATATAAAATCGTTGACTAAGTCAGAAGCGCATTTGCAGGATACGTCAGTGGTTTTAAAAATAGCCGATACGCCTTGGGTAAGCTTATCGGCATGGCGTAGTTGGTTGGCGCAGCGTTTACAGCAAGTATTTAGTGACAGTGAGTTTATCTCTTTTTATAAGGCATTGACGTTTGGAGATAAGTCATCTATTTCGGCAGATGATTGGGTGTTATTACAAAATACTGGCACAATTCATTTAATGGTGATTTCTGGCTTGCACATGGGCATAATCGCTTTTTTAGGATTTTGGTTTTTTAAGCAGGTTTGGCGTTGGGTGGGGTATCGCCAGACGATGGTGGACTTGCCTAAATTTGCGGCATTGGGTGGGTTGTTGTTTGCTACGTTGTATTTAACCATCTCGGGTTTTTCTATTCCTACGCAACGAGCTTGGTTAATGGTGGCGGCGGTGTTGGGGTTTATATTGGTTCGACGAACCTTTCAGCCGTGGTCGGCCTTGTCTATGGCTGCATTGCTGGTGGTTTTAGTGGATACGACGGCGGTATTAAGTTTTGGGTTTTGGCTCTCTTTTCTGGCCGTTTCATTCATTTTTTTAGCGTTACAGCGCCATCAAGGGGGGGAGAAAAATGCAACAGGTGAAAAGAGACCCTTTTATGGGCGTTGGCTGGCAACGGTTAAAACCTTTTTATGGATTCAATGGGTCTTAACATTAGGCTTGGCGCCTTTCTTAATTTGGGCTTTTCATAGTTTGCCTGTCTACAGCTTTATTGCGAATTTAATTGCGGTGCCTTTTGTGAGTGTTTTGGGGTTGCCTTGGCTGTTTTTATCCTCGGTGGTCGGAGTTTTTTCGGTTTCACTTGGGCAGTGGATGATTGCAGGATTGGATCTATTTTGGCAACCTTTTTGGCAGTTTTTACAATGGGTTCATCAATTGCCGTTGAACACGGTGGCGTTCAGTGACCGACCTGTTGTCTGGTTGTTATCTATTTATGCACTACTGTTTTTGGGGTTTTGGCTGAAAAATCGCAGGCACCAATACTTTCTTCAAGGCGTGGTATTTCTTTGGATTATGAGCCTCTCTTTTGGTTTATTAAACAGTGCCGAACGTCCTAAAGAAAATCAGCTTGTTTTAACCGTATTGGACGTGGGTCAAGCACAAGCGATCGTAATGGAAACGAAAAACCATATTATTTTGTATGATTTAGGCGGTAAATGGGGCAAGAACATGGATGGAACCAAGTTGGCTATTCAACCTTATTTAACTTCTCGAGGCTGGAAGAGTGTGGATATATTGATTGTGAGTCATAGTGATCAGGATCATTCTGGTGGGCTGAAACGTTTATTAAATATAAACAATATGCCCGTTAAGAAGGCATTGAGTGGTCAGCCAGAGGTATTAAATCGTCGAATTCAACAAGAAGGATTTTTTCAATTGTGTGAATCGGGTCAGTCATGGACATTAGACGGTATTGTGTTTGAAATACTCTCTCCTAATAAAGGCTGGATGGAGGCGGAATTAACCTCCGATAATGACCGGTCTTGTGTGTTAAAAATTACCATAGGCGATCAAAAGGGGGGGAAGAAAATTTTAATTACAGGTGATTTGAGTCAAAAAGGGGAGGCGTTGTTATTAAAAACATATGAGCGTGAGGCATTGCAAGCCAATTTATTGGTGGCGGGGCATCATGGCAGTCAATCTTCGACCTCAATGGCATGGTTGGAGGCGGTTTCTCCAACTTATATGGTGTTTTCAGCAGGCTATTTAAATCGTTTTAATTTTCCAAGCCAAGCGGTCTTGCAGCGAATCATCTATTTTAATAAACAAAGGGAGCCAGCTTCGAGCATTCAGTGGTGGAATACGGCGTGTTCGGGCGCGTTGCGTTTTGAAGTTTCGCCAGAAAGAATAAACTTGCCGCAAGAGTATCGTAAAATTCGGCGTAAATGGTATCATCATCGCTGTTTAGACTCGCAACAAGGACATTTATTTCAATGAGCTGGCCGGATTTTTGGAAACATAAAACTTGGAAAACCCAACTCTTGCGACCCCTGTCTAAGTTGGTGTGTTGGGAGGCCGCTCGGCGTTTAACCCGTTTTAAAAAGTTCCCCCCCCCTGTTCAAAGCTCGGCTACGGTGATTGTAGTGGGAAATATAGTGGTGGGAGGCAGTGGTAAAACGCCTTTTATTATCTGGTTAACCAAGCAGTTGCAAGCTAAGAGGCTGCGTGTGGGCATCATCAGTCGTGGATATGGCGGGCAATCGAAACAGTGGCCGCAAAGTGTCACGGCTCAGAGTGACCCTGTATTGGTCGGGGATGAACCAGTGTTATTAGCGAAACAATTGGGCTGTCCGATAGCGGTATCGCCTAAGCGGCTTGAAGCGATCGCCTTATTAAATAACAAGGCTACATTGGATGTGATCATCAGTGACGATGGCTTGCAACACTATGCCATGGCGCGAGATATTGAGGTGGTTTTAATTGATGCACAACGGCAGTTTGGTAATGGATTGTGTTTGCCTGCCGGTCCATTAAGAGAGTCATTGACACGATTACAAACAGTCGATTTTTGTATTTGGAATGGGTTGGATAATACCTTGGATTTTCCATTCACACGGCCTTCTTCTGTTGCACAATACCGTATGCAGTTATTACCCGTACGCTTGCGCCAAGTGATGAATCCTGAGCAGGTGATTGAATTGGATATTAATGAAGCAGGGCAAGTGCCTTGCTTTATTGGTGAGCAGGTGAACGCTATAGCTGGAATTGGTAATCCATCTCGTTTTTTTAATAGTTTGAAAACATTAGGGTTTCAAGTGGATGAATGCGCCTTTGCCGATCACCATGCATTTCAGTGGTCAGATTTTAAAGGGTTTGATACACAAAAACGACTGCTTATGACCGAGAAAGATGCGGTAAAATGTATCGAATTAGCCAAACAACACCAACAAACGAATTGGTGGTACTTAGAAGTCAGCCCCCGTTGTAATGAGGCGCTGCTTATTAATATTTTAAATAAGAGTGAACAGTTAAATGGATCCTAAATTACTTGATATTCTGGTCTGCCCAGTGAGTAAAACAAAATTGATTTACGATAAAAAAACGCAAGAGTTAATCTCTACAGCGGCCAATTTAGCCTATCCTGTAAGAGATGGCATTCCCATTTTACTGGAAGATGAAGCACGTGAGTTAAGTGCGGAAGAAGTTGAACAATACCGTAAACAAAAATAATGATTAGCCCGAATACCAAGGAACGTTTGACCCCATGTCTTTTATTGTGATTATCCCTGCCCGTTTTGAGTCCAGCCGCTTGCTTGGAAAACCGTTAAAAGACATTAACGGCAAGCCAATGATTGAGTGGACTTGGCGACAAGCACATCAATCGGGTGCCGAGCGTATTATTATTGCGACAGAGTCATCGGAGGTTCAAAGCGTTTGTGAAGCCTTTGGTGCAGAGGTGTGTTTGACGGGGGAGCAACATCAATCCGGTACGGAACGTATTGCGGAAGTCATTGAAAAAATGGGGTTGTCTGATACAGATATCATTGTGAATGTACAAGGGGACGAACCAATGTTGCCGCCTCAGTTGATTCATCAAGTGGCCGAGGGCTTGCAATCCCAGCCTAATATTCCAATGGCTACTTTATGCGAACCTATTGAGGATATTGAAACGGTCTTTGATCCTCATGCGGTGAAGGTCAGTCGTAATGTAAATCAGTTAGCCATTAACTTCAGTCGTGCCCCATTGCCTTGGTCTCGTGATACTTTTTGTGATGAGATAAAGACCCTACCCGATAACTGGTACTATAAACGCCATATTGGTTTATATGCTTATCGCGCGGGGTTTGTAAAACAGTATGTAGCATGGCCAGAGTGTGCGTTGGAGCAGGTTGAAAAATTGGAGCAACTGCGCGTATTGTGGCATGGCGAATCGATTTTGGTGCTGGATGCGTTGTGTGATGCGGGCGTGGGAGTCGATACACCCGAAGATCTTGAGACTGTTCGAACGTTACTTTCTTCCTCTTTTTCTAAATGAGTATTTCGATTGTTAAAATATTTAACGTTACTGATTTTAATCGTTTTTTTCTATTGGCTAATTAAGCAAAAGCTTAGAAACCGTAAGCTGGCTCAACAGGGCATTGTGATTGAGCAAAAAGGCTTAAGGCCCATTACCTTAATGAGCATTGTCATGTTGGTTATGTATGGCGGCTACCTCGTCTATTTTGTGTTCAGCGATGCCCCCGCTTTCTAACGCAGTATACACGCCTCGCGCTGTTACTTGGCTCTTTTGGCTTGCAACGCTCTTGTTGCTTGGGCTAACGTCTCTGTATGTCACCAGTTACAACACCTATCAACCAACCGACAAAGAGTGGCTGACTAATCCTGATTTCAAAGCGGGGTTTGATGGCTGGAAAATATCCAATCCCAGGTGGGTCAAACAAGAAGCCACGGGAGAGGTCACGCTCTCACTGCCTGAACCTAAAAAATACCTTGTGCTCTATCAGCGGTTGGATATTGATTCACGTCTGCCTAAATACCAAGCAAAAAAAGAGGGGGAGTCTATTGAGCCTTTTTTATTGCAGTTGTCTGGGATTGCCCGTACATTTTCGATTGGTGAAGGTGAAAAAGAGTGGCATGAAGGTCGTTTGTCATTGGTTTTTTACGATGAAAAAGGCAAACGAGTGAGCATTAATGCCATTCCTCTGCCGCGTCATAATCGTGACTGGCGTGAGTATCGAAAAATATTTGAGGTGCCAAGTCATGTCGCCAGTGTGCGGGTGAATGTCAATCTCTTGCAAGTGGCTGGTACAGTACAAATCAAAGAGATTCATCTCGTGCCTGTGACTCAAAAAGCCGAGGCTCAGTTTATTAAGCTGCTTGGCTTGCTGGCGTGGGTAGTCATGATGATCTGGTTAATGTCCAGTTATGCACGGCATTTTTGGCACTGTTCAAAAGTAGGCGTGTTGCTGGTAGTGGCCTTGATGGTGGGAGCGATTGTATCAGGTGACGTTAAGTTGCAATTGATGAACCAACTGCCTGAGTTGGTCTACTCAATTACGCCCGTATTAACGTTGGATAAGGACGTATTTGCGCATTTTTTATTCTTTTTTATCGCCGCTCTAATCATGGTGAGTGGTTCTCGCCATAAATCTTGGTGGCAGGTGATGATAGATTTAGTTTTGCTGGGGCTGTTTATTGAGTGTGCTCAGGTCTTTGTAGACGGCCGAACAGCTGATTTTATGGACTTATGGGTCGATGTGGTCGGTATTGTAGTTGGTGGTATTGTGGCGTGGTTTTGGCTATTGGTTCGTTCTTTTATTCGTCGATAGGAGGGAAAGAGAGGGCACACTCAGGGTATGCCTCTAGGTTACTTTATCGCCTGAAATTTAGGTAATTTTTTTGGGACTTCTTGAAACTCAATAACCGGAATGTCTGGTAAGCCATTTTTAAACGGCACGGGGCGTTCGCCTTGAATCAGTGGGCGAAGGTAGTGCAATGCCTCAGCGGTTAAATCCATGCCATCCGCGCTAATGAAGGCATCGGGTACGGTCTTTTCTAAGTTGGCCACCTCATGGAGTGGTACGTTTTTAAACTGCCAACGGAAGGGGTGTTCACTGGTCACGGTTACAATCGGCAATACGCCGTGCAACCCTTGTTTCGCTGCTTCCACCGCCGCAATGCCTGCATCGTACGCTATTTGCCAGTCGGTTTTGGACACCAAATGGCTGGCGGAGCGTTGTAAATAATCGGGAATGGCATAGTGGCTTTTGACATTAAACGTTTCGCTGACCAGTTTAGAAATCTGGTAGCCTACACCACCCAGTTGTGTGTAATCTCGCTCTTGGGTGTGCTCAATGTTGGCAATGCGGAGATACTCTCCCTGCTGATTAAGCAACCCTTCGGACACGGCACAGACGCAATAGCCTTTTTGATTGATCAGGTGCTGTACTTTGTTTAAGAACGCCGTTTGATTAAAAGCACGTTCGGCAGGCAGTAAAATCAATGGCACATCGGGCATTACGTCTTTAATGAGTCCAGCGGCTAAGGTCAGCCAACCCGTGTTGCGTCCCATGGTCTCCATTACAAAAAAACGAGTGGAGGTATCGTGCATGGAGAGCGTATCGAGCGTGGCTTCTAAAAAACTGCTGGCCAAGTATTTGGCGGCGCTACCAAACCCCGGGCTACAGTGTGAGATAGCCAAGTCATTGTCGATGGTTTTGGCTACCCCAATGCAGTTGACAGGGTGGTTGTGTTGCCGGCAGTAGTCGCCCACTTTTTGTGCGGTAATCATGGAACCGTTACCACCGTTATAAAAAAAAGTGCCAATACGATAGGTTTTAAATATCTCTAACATGCGTGCATATTGTTCAGGATTATGTTCCAGCGGGTCTAAATCAAAACGGCATGCCTTAAAAATCGCGCCTGGTTGGTATTTGATTGCGGTTAGGGGTTCGGTTGAAAGCTCGGATAAATCAATCAAACGTTCTTCTAAAATGCCCTTAATGCCATTAAAAGCTCCATACATGGTGCCAAATTGATTTGGGTTGGCAAAGACGCTTTCAATGACGGCGGCCGCGCTGGCATTGATGACGGCGGTAACCCCGCCCGCTTGGGCATAGAGCACGTTATTAATTGGTTGGTTTTTGGAGGGGGGGGGAGAAATATTCATCCGTGTTTCTCTTGAGTAAGTTCGATGTGGTGATTGGTTAGCTTCAGTGAGGCTTGACCGCTTAGAATGGCTAAAATTGCCTGACCGATGAGTTGGTTACGCCAACCTGAAAAAATTGGTTTTTCAGGTGTTGCTCCCCGTAAAATAGAGAGTAGATCATTGCGTTGCAGAAGCGATGGCAGGTTTAGGCGGTAATCCACCGCAACTTGCTGAGTATAGCTATTGAGTAACTGAATCGTCGCCTCCTCTTGTGCTGTAGGGGGGGGGATTTTTTTGGGTGGTTGTGGCCATTGCTCTGGGGTTTGTTCAAATACACTGTCAATAATGGCAATCCATGTTTCACCATGGCTCATAATGGAGGCACTTTTGATATGAGGGACTTTATAGAGTGCCTCAACGGTTTTGGGCGGGCGTTTGGCGATGTGAGTAATGACCTCATCATTGAGCACCCACTTTTTAGGTTGGTTATGGCGGATGGCAAATTCTTCACGCCACTCGGCCAAGGCATAGGCTATAGCCAGTTGTTTGGGTTTTAAGGTTTTAATACCTTTTAATTTTGCCCCCGCTGTTTTAGGATCAATCATATACAGCGACTCATTTAACAGGGCATCGCACTCCTCTTTTACCGCATTAAGTTCTTTTGGTGACAGTGCATTTAGACAGTATTCATACAGGGGGGCAAGGTAGCGAACATCATCCAGTGCGTATTGAATTTGTGCTTCCGTTAGCGGACGAGCGTGCCAGTTGGTACGGGTTTGACTTTTATCAATACTGATATTGAGCGTGGCTTTCACCGCGCGTGCAAATCCAGCCATCTCCCCTAACTTTAAAAAGAGAGTGGCGATTTGAGTGTCAAAAATTGCCACAGGCATCTTATGGGTAAGTTGGTACAATACTTCAATGTCTTGACGCGCACAGTGAAAAACTTTTAAGGTATTGGGATCGCATAACAGCTCAATCAATGGGGTAAGCACATTGATTGAATCCGATAGTGTACAGCTCTCTTGTATTTTAATGGGGTCAATGATTGCCAAATTTCCAAGACAGTCTTGGATTTGAACCAGACTGAGTTGGGGGAAATAGGTGTCTTCCCGCACAAATTCGGTATCAATGGCAATCCAAGTAATGTTAGGCTGTGCAATAAGCTGTTGGCAGTAGTGAGTGAGTTGGGATTCGGTCTCGACCGATAAAAAGTTGTGTTGAGTCATAACCGAACAGTGTAAAAGAGTGATGGAAACAGAGCAAGGATAATTGAGTGAAAGTAACAAAAATTCATATTTTAGGTATTGCGGGTACTTTTATGGGTGGCATTGCCCAGTTGGCTAAGGCCATTGGTGTTGAGGTTACTGGATCGGATAAAGCTATTTATCCGCCGATGAGTACTCAATTGGAACAGGCGGGTATTCTCGTTTCTCAAGAGGACGATCTCAATTTTTTAGGTAATACACCCGATGCGGTTGTGATTGGCAATGCTAAAAGTCGGGGTGATGTGGCGGTAGAAGCGACCTTAAATCGACTACAGCCGTACACCTCTGGGCCACAATGGCTGGCTGAAAATGTTTTACACGACCGATGGGTCATTGCCGTATCAGGTACGCATGGAAAAACCACCACCGCCTCCATGGTAGCTTGGATTTTAGAATATGCGGGCTTGGAACCTGGATTTTTGATTGGGGGAGTGCCCAGTAATTTTGGTGTCTCGGCACGATTAGGAAAAGCGCCTTTTTTTGTGGTGGAAGCTGATGAATATGACACCGCTTTTTTTGATAAGCGTTCTAAGTTTGTTCACTATCATCCGCGTACGTTGGTGATTAATAATTTAGAGTTTGATCACGCAGATATTTTTGATAACTTAGCGGCTATTCAAACGCAGTTTCATCACTGTGTAAGAACCGTTCCCAGTAATGGACTAGTGATTACCCCCAATGATGAACTCAATGTGGATGAGGTTATCGCCAAAGGCTGTTGGACACCGGTTGAAACCCAAGGGGAGCGGCAAGCAGATTGGGGCTATGAATTGATTCAGCCTGATGGTTCGGAGTTTTCAGTCTCCTATAAAGGACAATGCATTGGTGTTGTAAAGTGGCCGATGACTGGGGTGCATAATGTACGCAATGCATTAAGTGCCTTGGCGGCTGCACAAAATGCGGGTGTGATTGTGTCACATGCCGTAGATGCTTTAAGTGAATTTACTGGCGTGGCTCGACGAATGAGTTTAGTAGGGAAGGTAACGGTAGAAGAGGGGGGGGGAGAAATTATTATTTACGATGATTTTGCACACCATCCAACAGCGATTGCAACCACGCTTCAAGGTGCTAAAAAACAACTGAATCAACAGACAAATTCAAAAGAAAAACGCTTAATTGCGGTATTTGAGCCACGCTCTAACACCATGCGAATGGGCATTCATCAAGAGACCTTGCCTGCGGCCTTTAAAGAAGCCGATGCGGTGTATGCATTTATTGACCCAGCTTGGAACTGGGCATTAAATATAGAGCAGTTTTCACAACCAGTCACCGTTGCACATAGTTATGAGCAACTTTTAAGCGATTTAACCAAAGAGCTTCGTTCAGGTGATACGGTGGTGATTATGAGCAATGGTAGTTTTGGTGGCATTCACCAAGGACTGTTGCAAGCATTGCAGACGTTAAAGTAGGGGGCATTATGTGGGTATTGCTTGAAGTCGGAGTTGTTTTATTATTGGTGTTATGGGTAGTTTGGATAATTAAGCCACCAAAAAAAAAGGACTCAAAGCGGACGAAGTAATCAAGTCAGTGGTTAGGGT
>WFQP01000067.1 GCA_015487015.1 Thiomicrorhabdus sp. | reverse complement strand
GATCAGGCTAGAAAACGGCTTGTTAAACCTGACGCCCTTCATATTTCCATAAGAGATTGAACTATTGATATCATTTTTAGATAGTGAATTAACCCATTGAATGATTATCTCATCTATTTTTTTTCTTTCTTTTCTGAGTTGATCGAATTCAGAAAATAGAACTGAATTTAGTGATTTTGGATTGCCTAAACTTGAAACATAAGACAAAGCAAGTTGGCTAGATGAATGCTCGGAAAACCTCTTTAACCAAACAATATCTCCCACCATTATATGGTTGAGAGTGCCTAAAACTGACTTAAAGAACGCCCCCATATCCTCTCGAACCAATTCGTCCGGCAACTTTGCTGCAACTTCATATAGTCGCTGATTCATTATCTTATTATATTCACCAAACAACTGAAATTGATTCAACATATTCACACTAGAACCTTCTTTTTAATTTTTTAAACATAACGCCCGAGGTCACTTGACCGTGCTGTGGAGTAATATTTTTTTGCCAAAATGGAGCGTAGCGCAATGCACAAAATATTGTGGAGCAACATGGGTCAAGTGGACTGAATTGATACTCATTGAGCCCCTCCAAGTTTAACAAGCTTGCTAAACTGATAGGTGACAAAACCAAAACAGGAGAAGCTCAATGAATTTTTATAATAACGCACATCCATACTACTGTGGAATAGATTTACATGCCAGATCACTTTATATCTGTATTATTGATCAACATGGTGAGATTTGTCTTCATAAAGAGATATCTGCAAACCCTGATAAACTGAATCATATTTTAGAACCCTATATTGGCAATATTGTGGTAGGTGTTGAGTGTATGCACTGCTGGTATTGGGTCTCTGACTTTTGTCATGAGATCGGTGTTGATTTTATTTTAGGCCATGCCTTATACATGAAAGCAATTCATGGTGGTAAAGCTAAAAATGACCGCATTGATTCGTTTAAAATTGCCAGTTTGATGAGAGGGGGTAATTTTCCGCTGGCCTATGTTTATCCACAAAAAATGCGGGCTACTCGCGATCTATTACGTCGCCGAATGAAGATCGTTCGTCATGGCGCTCATTTGAAGGCGCATGTCGCTAATACAACCACTCAATACAATTTACCACCTAATAAAGTTAACCTAAAAAATATCGATGCCCGTGAACAGATTCGCACGACATTCCCTGATTTAGTTGTTCAACGTAATATTGATCTCGATATGGCTGTTTTAGATTGTTATGCAAAAGAACTCAGCAAAATAGAATGGTTTTTAGAACAACAAGCAAAGCAACATAACCCTATTCACTTTCATTTACTTCGAAGTATTTCAGGTATTGGCCGAATACTAGCCTTAACCATTATTTATGAAGTCGGTGATATTAAACGATTTGAGTCTGTTCAAAAGTTTGCTTCATATTCCAGACTTGTTAAATGCAAAGCTGAATCAGCCGGAAAAATTTATGGCACTAATGGCAATAAAATTGGTAATGCACATTTGAAATGGGCATTTTCTGAAGCGGCGGTATTGCATCTGCGGGGCAATCAAAAAGCACAAAAATATTTACAAAAATTACAACGACGTATGAGTAAAGCGAAAGCACTTTCAGTGCTTGCTCATAAGCTAGGGCGTTGTGTTTATTTTATGATGAAACATGAAAAGGTATTTGATGAGAGTCGATTTATAGCGAGTTAGTCACGCAATGAGGTGAGCACTAAGCCTAACTAGCCCAATAGACTGAATGGGAATAAAACAAGATGACTTGATTGCTCGATTTTAAATCGAAACATCTGTTTATCCATCATCAAGTAGAGGCTCTTTTTTTGATTAGCCACCTCATTGGCGTGCATTTATTCGATTAACAAAGTTGTTTACACCTTAACTGAGCCTGAAACTAACTGGTGGTTTAGATGTTTAAATCAACCAACCCATTTGAATAGTGCCAATTTAAGGTTAACCGATGAATGTCTAGTGACCCTGTAAGTATTAACGGAATAATCAAAATGCAGGCAGCAGTGAGACTGCAATAAGAGATCCTCTATATGTGTTTGCTGTAAGCAACTGACTTAACAGTGATAATGACAGATGAATTAGGTAACTTTGCTAATCGCTTATTTTTTGCCTCACTTCGTGAGACGAAAAACTTGTTAGTGCCTATTGACAGAATTAGGGCTCATATGTGTTATGTTTTATTATGCATAGCTTCAATAATAGCTACAGGATTATGCTTAATGACTTTTAGTAAAACCCGAGCAGGCCCCCTTGGACTGCGAAGACCTTGCTCCCAATGACGAAGCGTACCAATTGAGATACCAAATGCAGCACAAAAATTCTGTTGGCTCATACCTGTATTCTCACGAATAGCCTTTACATTTATTGCCTCAGGTTTATGTTCAAGAGTATCAGTTGACTCACCCTTTGCATGAGCAATAGCAGCTTCAAGACCTGCGGATATTTCAGTGAATGCTTGACCCATTTTTCTTTCTCCAAAATGTTACTAGTTCTTTTACCAACTTTGACAGAAGATGCTTTTCTTCTGCAGAAATATTAGCTTTTTCATTTTTACCAAAAGCTGCTAATAGATAAAGCGGCATAATTTCGCTGTGAAAATAATATACAATTCTGACACCACCGCTTTTACCTTTTGAGCCTCTAGCCCACCTTAACTTGCGAATACCACCTGTACCTTGAATTAAATCTCCAGAACTGGGGTGCTCCGATAAATAAGAAATCAATTCTTGCCTTTCATCAGAGGTAAGTAGTTTTTCTACTTTTCTTTGGAAAGGCTCGATTTCTGCGACGGTTATCATTCTATTA
>WFQP01000066.1 GCA_015487015.1 Thiomicrorhabdus sp. | reverse complement strand
TAAGGTTTGGCGGCAAACGGGCAGAGATTAAGGCCGATCACAACCTGTTCAAGCCAGTTACGTACTTGTTGTTCAATTTCCTGTTTTTCTGCTGTGGTATCTGTCATGGTCATTACTTAATTATTTGGTGCAATACGGAGCTATTAATAGGGGGGGGAGTTTTTCCATTTACATGGTCTAAAATAGCTTGGGGTGTATTTTTTGTGTGGTCGTACACATAAAAGAAGAGTTCATCACCAGGTTGTAAAAAGAGATTTTCTCCAAACTCTGTATAAGTGGTTGCCCCTAAACTAATTAGTATTTGTTGAGGTTGGTTGGCGGTTTGAATATGTTCTCTTAGATTTTCTAATGGGCCAAAATCTTCTTGGGTATTGAGTTTGTCAATGATCCATTCAATCAGTTGTTGATGAAAATAAGAGTAAGTGAGTACCGAGCTGTCTTTACCATAGGCGTGTATTTTCCCCTCTCGTTTTAGAAATGAGGCAATATTAAATGCATCAAGTTCACAACCCTTAGCAAATTGACTCAGTGCGATAAACTGGCTTGAGATACCTTTGGTGTCAGCCCCCCAGTTTTTCTTTTCGCTGATCTTTTTAGCCCCCGGTTTACGAATCGAGCAATCATTAAAGGCCGCAAAGCCCTCTGGCTTTAATGTGCTTACGAGACCGTTTTGATAGGTGACATTAAACAACACACACACTTCTGGTTCAGCTTGCAAATGCGCATTATCCGCAAGTTGTTTGGGGTAGGTTATCTGAGTCGATGAGAGGGGGTCTTGTCCAAGAAAGCCAGAGTGATTGGGAATGTAGTAGGGAAACAGCCCCTTGGGGGCACTGGCGTGTTGGGTTTTTACATTGACAAAATCAGGCGTTTCGCCCGCTTGCTCTAAATGCCCAGCAAAATTACCTGCCACACCTAAACATAATACCGCCTCTAGTTTTGGATAGGGTATTTGGCTCATGCTTTAGTCCTCATTTTTTACCTTTCCAAACATACGTTGAAGGGTGTTATCTTTGTATACAAAATGGTGTTTAAGTGCGCCAGCAATATGTAAACCGATGAGTGCGAGTATCACGAAGGCAATGCTTTCATGTATCTCTTTGGTAATGTCATGCAGTGACTCACTTTCACTTACAATATTGGGCAAAGAAAATAGATTGAAAAAACTCACTTCAGCGCCATCAGAGTTGGCCACGACCCAGCCTAAAACTGGCATGATGAGCATGGTTAGATAGAGAGTGCCCTTGACCGAGTGTGCCAGAATATGTTCTAGCTTATTATGGGAGTGTTGTGGTGGATTTGGGCTAATTTTAAGCCAAAACAGACGCACTAACATTAACCCAAATAGGGCGATTCCCATAGACTTATGCAGGTCATAAAATGTCTCTTTGAGAACGGGATCCTCAATGTCATGCATATACAGCCCAATGCCAATCAAGGCAAATACAATAATCGCCGTAAATAAATGGTTCATGCGAGACACAAGACCAAACTGCGTTTTGCTGTTTTTGATGGTAAGTTTTGATGACATTGTGATTTTCCTTACATCATTAATAGAGTATCTAAAGGGTATTAGTTTAATAAGCTTTGAAAGGTTCGGCGGTATTTTGCTACTAATTCGGGTTGAGAAGCGGTGAACATATCAAACGCTTGTAAAAGTGTTTTCTGAGGCAGACCCTCTTGATAAGCGCGATCCACACTAAACAGTTGCAATAATGTTTGAAAAGCGGGTTCTATTTGACCATTTACAATTAAATAGGTACTGAGGTAAAACAGTGAAGCGCCATCTTTGGGGTTCTCGGCTAAAGCAGCTTGTATGGCTGTGATTTCAGGTGCGTGTCGCATCTGCTCTGTAAAATAGAGAATCCCTTTAATGTAACGCCCATGAGGTTCTTTTTGTGCCGATTCAGGCAGTTGTGAAAACAACTCTTGAGCCTGCTGAAGCTGGTCGGTGTGTAAATAGAGTTGAACCAAATCTAAATGAATTTTAATATTGTTAGGGTTCTCTTGCGCGGCATCACTTAAGTGCTGTAAGGCCAAATCAAACTCACCTGCGGCAAAGGCTTGAGCCGCTTCTTTACGAAGTTTTTCAGAAGGCTCGTCCACAATGTGCTCTTTGAGTAGAGCGCGGTAAGTCTCTTCAGTATGTACCCCGCCTGCTTCAGCCACAATATCGGCATCTTTAATCAGTTTATAGAATGGGGCACTTGGGTTTGAAAATTTTTCGGCAATGTCTGTTTGTTGATCGATATTAACTTTCGCTAAAATAAACTCTCCAGCCATTTCGTTTGCTAATTTTTCTAATCGTGTATTCGCTTCTTGACTCGGTTCGTTAACGGGAGACCAAAAATGAATAAGTACGGGTAAACGTTTTGAATTTTGGATAACCATTTCTTGAACGTTATTAAGGGTGATGTTGACAATCATAGCATCTGACATGGAGAGGGGTCCTTTTGACCGAGATTTTATTGAACTCGCCATTTTATCAGTACCAGGAAAAATTAGTGAAAAAAAGAAATAAAAATAAGCTTTTTTTGATAAGCATTTCATCAATTTTTGGTAGGGTGTTAACCTGAGATTAAAGCGATTAGTCTTCTGTAATTACGTATTTATTTTACAGTGAAATTGGTTTACTTTAGATGGTGCTTTTTAAGTATATCTTTACGATAGATTGTTTTTTTAGAAAGCTTTAGAGGTAAAGGTTTTTAATAAAATTTCCCCCCCCTATTTTTTATATAAGGCTAGATTAGGTTTATGGCTGTAATGACCTCTGAAATTAAACAACTTAAGCAAAGCATGACGATTCGCTACATATTGGCGATTACCTTAATTGCGGTGTTTTCAATTGCAGCGTTTGTGAGTATGAATGTCGTCATTAAAGGGATGGATAAAAATGTATATTTGGTGAATGTTTCAGGAAAACAGCGTTTATTAAGTCAGTATATTGCACTGGATGCCTATCGTGTCTATTCTGCAACACAAACCAATCTAGATCGTGAAGAGTTGTTGTTGATTAAAAAACGGTTAAGAAAAAACTTAACAGAAATGTCGGAAGCCAACTATATGTTATCGCAAGGGCTTTTAATAGATAACAGCTCTATTGAGCCATCTCCCGAAATTAGAGAGATGTTTTTTGGTGAGTTAAACCTTAAATTTCGAGTGCAGCAATACCTAGCTTTGGTTCGACTCATTATGGATTTACCCGAATACGAACAGAAAAAAATTATTATCTTGGACATTGAGCGTTTTTCAGACGGTTTATTGAATGATTTGGATAAAGTTGTGTTGCAGTTTCAAAAAGAGGGTGAAGAGCGACTGCAAAAAATTAAAGATACCAAATTTGTTTTATTAGTCTTAACGTTATTGGTTTTAGTGCTTGAAATATTGTTTATTTTTAGACCCATGGTAAATCGCATTGTGGCGCTAAGCCAAATGAAAGAAGGTGTTTTGGAGGAGTTAGAAAATCAGGTAAAAGTAAGAACGTTGCACTTGGAAAAAATGAATAAACAATTGAATCAGTTGGCACACCATGATGCTTTAACGGGGTTAAGAAACCGTTTGAATATGGAAGCGAATATTGAAGAAGTACTTGAAGCATCAGAAAGAAATGGCATTGAGTTTGCCGTGTTAATGTTAGATTTGGACTGGTTTAAGCGGGTAAATGATCAGTACGGTCATGATGTGGGTGACTTTGTTTTAAGAGAGTTGGCGCAAATACTCCAGCAATCTGTGCGAGAGGGAGATCATGTGTATCGTGCTGGGGGGGAAGAATTTGTGGTGTTGTTAAATCGTATTTCGTATCAAGATGCCAAGCAAAAGGCGGAAAATATTCGTCAATCGGTTGAGGATTATGTCTTTATGGCAAATGGTGTTAAATTACGTAAAACACTCAGTGGTGGCTTGTATCACTCCTCTTTGCTTAAGGTTTCAAGTGTTAAGGAGCTTTTAAAACAGGCCGATAAGGCACTTTATGCAGCTAAAAATGCAGGGCGTAACATTATTATGGAGGTGAAGGCTTAATAAATTTCTTCCCCCCCCTCCTTATTTTTTAGTTTAAAAATCCCTTTAATTCATAAAGGGCTTCTAAAGCCATTTTAGGTGTCATTTCATCAGGTTGAATCGTTTCCAGTTTGGTTTTCAATTGCTCCAGTTTTGGATCGACTTGCGGTGCAAACAGATCAAATTGTTGGGCTGGATTTTGAATACTCGGTTGTATGGATGCACTTTGTTGTACGCTCTGGTTTTCAAGGCGGTGTAGTACCGTTTTGGCTTTTTGAATCACCGATTGCGGAATCCCTGCCAAGGCGGCCACTTGCAGTCCGTAACTTTGAGAGGCGGCGCCCTCTTGTACTTGATGTAAAAAGACAATGCTGTCTTGGTGTTCAATTGCATCTAAATGCACATTAATAGTGTTATCAAATTGTTCGGCCAGAGTGGTCAGTTCAAAATAGTGGGTGGCAAACAGACACAGCCCTTTGGTGTTAAGTGCCATGTGTTCGGCAATCGCCCATGCCAGAGAGAGACCATCAAAGGTCGAGGTGCCGCGTCCCACTTCATCCATTAAGATTAAAGAGTTGTGCGTGGCGTGATGCAAAATATTTGCCGTTTCGGTCATCTCAACCATAAAGGTTGATCGCCCTGAGGTAAGATCATCTGAAGCACCAATTCGGGTGAAAATTCGGTCAATTGGGCCAAGTATCGCCGATTGTGCTGGTACAAAACTGCCCATAAACGCCATTAGGGTAATTAAAGCAGTTTGGCGCATGTAGGTCGATTTACCCCCCATGTTAGGCCCAGTAATAATTTGTAACTGACGCTCAGCGGTAAACAGCGTATCGTTTGGAATAAACGGTTTAGAGGAGAGTGCTTCGACCGTGAGGTGACGACCTTGCACAATGTTTAACTCGGGTTGATCGGTTAAAATAGGGCGAGTTAAATTCAGTGCCGTGGCTTGCAGGGCTAAGTTGACCAGTACATCCAATTCCGCTAAGGCAGCGGCACAGCTTTGTAATGGCTGTAATGACTGGTTCAATGTTTCCAATAGTTGTTGATAGAGCCACTTTTCACGCGCAAGCGATTTTTCCCCCGCACTTAACACTTTGTCTTCAAAGGTTTTCAGTTCGGGAATAATATAACGCTCTTGTGCTTTGAGCGTTTGGCGACGAATATACTCAGGTGGTACTTGTGCGGTGTGTAACTTGCTGATCTCAATGTAGTAACCATGCACACGGTTATAGCCAACTTTTAAGGTGTTAATTCCTGTACGTTCACGTTCGCGTTGTTCAAGATCAAGAAGATACCCCCCAGCTTCATTTTTTAGATTTCGTAGTTCATCCAGCTCTGCATCGTAGCCTTCGGCGATCACTCCGCCGTCTCGAATTAAAATGGGCGGGTTATCAATGATGGCTCGGTCTAAAAGTTGCGCTAACTCTGGAAAGGTACTGATTTTATCGGACAGTGTTTGAAACTTAGCCACAGGGTGTTGCGCCAACAAGGTTTGCAGTGCAGGCAGCGTGTTCAATGAACGGCCTAAGTGCAGTAAATCTCTTGGGCGGGCAGACATCAGCGCTACGCGACTTAAAATACGTTCTAAGTCGCCAATGTGTTTAAGTTCTTGACGAAAAAGGTCGTCACTCTGTTGTTCCAGTACGCTGGTAATTGCATTTAAACGGCCGTTAATAATATCTTGGTTTCTGAGAGGTTGGTTTAACCAACGTTTTAAAAGTCTCCCCCCCATTGCTGTGGCAGTTTGGTCTAAAATAGCTGCTAGAGTATTGGTTGTTCCACCGCTTAAATTGGTATCAATTTCAAGGTTTCGGCGACTGATGGCATCCAACACCAAGCTGTCTTCCGTGGAGTAGGTTTGCAGGGTGTGAATGTGCTCAAGTGAGCTTTGCAACATACTCTGCGCATAGTGCAATATACTGCCAGCGGCACTGATGGCGGCAGGTTTTTGATTGCAACCAAACGCTATTAAGTCTTGGGTATTAAAATGATCGGTAAGGCGTTTAAAACAACTTTTTGTTTCAAAATGCCAACTGGGGTAACGCACCAATCCTGCTCGATTTAACAGCGTATCGGATAGCGACTCTCTTAATAAATCATCGTCGGGTAGTAGGAGTTCAGATGGTTTAATTCGCTCAATTTCTGAATACAGTTGAGTGAGTGAGTCCAGTTCAGAGGTTTCAAAACGGCCACTGGCAACATCCAAATAGGCCAAGCCGTAGTGGTCACCATTTTGAGAGATGGCGGCCAATAAATTTTCAGACTTATCTTCTAATAACGCTTCCTCCACCAAGGTACCAGGTGTGATCACACGCACCACTTTACGTTCCACCGGCCCTTTGCTGGTGGCAACGTCGCCCACTTGCTCACAAATGGCCACCGAAACCCCAAGCTTAACCAATTTAGCCAAATAGCCCTCAGCCGAATGGTGGGGAATCCCCGCCATTGGAATTGCATTACCGCCCGATTTGCCACGCGCCGTTAGGGTAATCTCTAACAGTTCAGACGCCTTTTTAGCGTCGTCATGAAACAACTCATAAAAGTCGCCCATGCGGTAAAACAGTAAGTGATCTGGATGTTCTGCTTTGATGGCAAGGTATTGCATCATCATGGGTGTATGGGCTGGTTTAGTCACTTGTGTAGAGCGAGAAGTTGTCTTTTTCACGAGAGTTTATAATGTTAATTGAGAGCAGGATATCATACAGGACTGTATGATCTATTTGGATCGTTTTTGTGTAAGCTGAACCTCCCCTTACATATGGAGTAGGGGGGTAAAATAAGTATGCAAAGGTCTCTTTACAGCACCTTTAGTTTTATGCTTGCTTAAACAGGGAGTGAGTGGGTGCTGGGTAATTGAAATTTACTTAATATTTCATTCACGTCTCGTGCTCTTTCCGAGAGATTTTCAGCGGTAGCAGATGCTTGTTCAACAAATGCCGCATTCTCTTGTGTGGATGCGTCAATATTGGTGATTTCTTGATTAATGGATTGAATGCTTAATGTCTGTTCTTCTGCTAAAGAACCAATACTGTCAATTGTTTGGGTGATTTCACCTGATTTAATTTTTATATTGTCCAGTTTCTCGGACAGTTGTAATACGATATTAACCCCGTCTTGTGATTGTTGAACAGATTGTTCAATTAACGATTTAATATCTTTAGAGGCTTCGGCCGATTTTTGTGCTAAATTTCGAACCTCACCTGCAACCACAGCAAATCCTCGTCCATGCTCTCCTGCTCTTGCCGCTTCTACGGCCGCATTAAGTGCGAGTAAGTTAGTTTGAAAAGCAATGGTATCAATTAATGTAACGATGCTGGTGATCTCTTCAGAAGAGTTTTTAATTTTTTCCATGGCTGTTAGAGAAGTGCTCATGAGTTTTGAACCCGATAAGATTAAATTTTGTTGTTCAGTGGTATTTTCTTTCATCTCTTTAATTTTGGTATGGGTACTTTGTACCTGATCCAAAATGGTATCCATTTGACCACTGGTCTGTTCAACAGAGAGTACAATTTCTTGGGTTCTTTCTGACAAACCTTGTGATGCAGTGGTTACTTCATTTGCAGAATTTAATACAGAGTGGGTGGCTTCACTGATGTGATTAAGAGCTTGAGCCTGATTATGTACACTGAGGTTGATGTCTTGTTTTAAACTTTCCAGTTGACCAGAGTAGTGGCTGTGAATGCTTTCTGTCAGTCTACCTTTAGACATGGCTTGTAAAACCGTGCTGGCTTCATTAACCATCTTAGACAGTTCAATTTCATTCAGTTTTTGCTCGGTAATATCCGCGGCAATTTTAATAATTTTATGAGGCGTCTTGCCTTCATAAGCAATGGGAATGTAGGCCGCTTGAATCCAAACATCGTTTCCCTGCTTATTGATACGCTTAAAAACACCCGTGTGTTCTTTTCCTTGAGCAAGCGTTTGCCAAAATTCTTGATACGCTGGTTTTGCAGTTTCTTTAGGGTCAACAAATATACGATGATGCTGGCCTTTAATTTCATCCAGCGAGTAGCCTAATGCACTACAAAAATTATCATTTGCCGTCAAAATATTACCTGTAACATCAAACTCAATGATAGCGTAGCTGGTATTAATTGCATTGAGTTTGGCTGTTGATTCAATTTCTTTTTGTACTTTTTGAGTAATATCAGAAGCCAGTTTAATGACTTTATATACTTGACCATTTTGATCTTTGACAGGGTTATAGGTGGCTTCTATCCAGACTTGTTTATTGTCTTTTCCAATACGTGAAAACTGCCCGGTAAATACTTGACCACTGGCTAAGTTTTTCCAGAAGCTTTGATATTGAATACTTTTTTGTTCACTGTCAGAGACAAAAATACGGTGATGTTTTCCTTGAATTTCTTGTAAAGAGTAACCGACTGTTTTTAAAAAGTTTTCATTTGCCGTTAGAATACAGCCAGAGGGATCAAATTCAATAATCGCTAAGGAGTGATTTAAAGCATTCATAAAGTGTTTATAGGACTGGTTTTCAGTTTCTAAATTGCGAATTTTTCGTGCTTTAGCTCCAAACATGGGATAGCTCCTTTTACATGGGTACAGATTAAATGGGTGCTGAAAAAGTGGCACGGCTTGTTATTTACAAGACTAAGATAAACTCATTTAAATAATAAATCTGTTTTTTTAGTGTCTATACTTAATTTAACGGCAACTTTAAGGTTAAGTTTAAATTAAATTTAGTGAATGATAACAGTTGTTTGGCTATTAAATCGATTAAAGAGGTTTTTTATATGCATTTTAAAGTATTGGTTACGCAAGTTGGCGCGGTATTGGTTGAAAATCAGTCAATGGTGGTCACAGCAGAGTCGTGTACGGGGGGAATGATTGCCGAGGCATTAACCTCTGTAGGGGGTAGTACTGCATGGTTTGATCGCGCTTACATTACTTACAGCTACGAGTCTAAAAGAGAGATGCTAGGGGTTAATAAATTGACCATCCAAAAAAAGGGTGCGGTGAGTCAAGCGTGTGTGGAGGAGATGGCACTGGGGGCATTGCAGCAATCCCATGCAAAAGTAAGTGTGGCGTGCAGTGGCATTGCTGGCCCTACGGGAGGTACGCTCGATAAACCCGTGGGTACCGTCTGGTTAGCTTGGGCAATTCAGGGGCAAAGTGCAGTAGTCTCCAAAGCCTTTTTATTTTCGGGTGACCGAGAGGCCGTGCGAGAGCAAACCACCGAAGCGGCTCTGAAAGGGATTTTGAAATTATTAGAGTCCTAGGTAGGATTTAAAACAAAATTATGGGATAATTTCGCGCTTGTGGAATTTTTTCCATTTAAATTATAAATAACCCTTTGTTTTAGTCATTTAT
>WFQP01000065.1 GCA_015487015.1 Thiomicrorhabdus sp. | reverse complement strand
GGTCAACGTATTGTACTATTTGGCGCACAAATCAATGACTTGCCGGCTATTTGGAAGACATTGGTTGAAGCAGGATTTGAATCGGGTCAAGCCTATGCCAAAGCATTGCGTACCGTTAAATCCTGTGTGGGTTCAACATGGTGTCGCTTTGGATTGGATGATTCGGTCACCATGGCGATTGAGTTAGAAAATCGTTATAAAGGCTTGCGTTCACCTCACAAAATGAAAATGGGTGTATCAGGTTGTACACGTGAATGTGCCGAAGCCCAAGCCAAAGACATTGGGTTGATTTCAACCGAAAATGGTTGGAACTTATATGTCTGCGGAAACGGTGGAATGAAACCGCGTCATGCTGATCTGTTTGCCACCGATTTAACCAAAGAAGAGGTCTTTAAATACGTTGATCGCCTATTAATGTTCTACATTAAAACCGCCGATCGTCTACAACGTACCGCCACATGGATGGATAATCTAGAAGGCGGCTTAGCCTACCTTCAAGACGTCGTCATTAATGACTCGCTTAACATTGCAGAAGAGCTAGAATCACAGTTACAAACGCTACGTGAAGGCTACGCCTGTGACTGGAAACGTGTGGTGGATAATCCAGAGTACGCCAAACGTTTCCGCTCGTTTGTAAATGTGGACTCAGCCGCCGAACAGTTGTTTGTAGAAGAGCGCGGTCAATTACGCCCCGCCACAGAAGATGAAAAACTAAAAGGCATTGCCGTTCAGGTTAAAGAGCTGGTTTAATCAAGCTCTAACATCATCAAGCAATGAAGATAGGGGGGGAGAAATTTTCCCTCTTATTTATCAAATAGACATTAAAAAATCCCCCCCTCCTTTGATTTAGATAAAAAGGGGGGGGAGAAAAATTGTAAGGAATATAAGAATGAGTGAATTTCAATCGGTTTGTTCAATAAATGATTTAATCCCCGATGCTGGTGTCAATGCATTGGTTAATGGCAAAGAAGTCGCTATTTTTTACATCGATGGCAAGGTTTACGCTATCAGTAACTATGACCCTGTTGGAAAGCTCAATGCACTTTCACGTGGCATAACCGGCAGTATTGGCGACGCTTTAGTGGTCGCAGCACCGCTTTATAAAGAGCACTACAATTTAGCAACGGGCACTTGCATTGAAAATGATGCGCTGAGCGTACCGGTTTATGAGGCTAAAATTGAGAATGATGTGGTTTTTGTTAAAGTGTAAAATTCAGCAATAATATGTTGTAGGTGTCATGATTTAAGATACGGCTTCCCTTTTTTGCAGTAGAATTTTCATTTACAGACAGGATCTTAATCTTACCACCGCAACGAGCGAAACATGATTGAACAAGACTCTAAAAACAGTGTGAGGCAAGCTCAAAGCCTAAGCCTTAAAGATGAAATTACCGAGTTTTTGCTCTATACCTCTCCAAGTGGTGGAGTGAAGGTTGAGGTATTACTCAATAATGAAACGCTCTGGCTGACTCAAGAGCGTATAGCACAGTTATTTGGCGTACAACGTCCTGCTATCAGTAAACACCTTAAAAACATTTTTGAGAGTGGCGAATTACAAGAACGAGTGGTATGTTCCATTTTGGAACATACCACTGAACACGGCGCTATAGCAGGAAAAATGCAAACCAGAGGGGTTAAATACTACAACTTAGATGCCGTCATTTCAGTGGGCTATCGCGTTAACTCCCAGCAAGCCACTCAGTTCCGTATTTGGGCGACTCAGACCTTAAAAGAGTTCATTATTAAAGGGTTTGTGCTGGATGATGAACGTCTTAAGAACGGCACTCATTTTGGTAAAGATTATTTTGATGAACTTCTGGCTAAAATTCGTGAGATACGTGCGAGTGAAAGACGCTTTTATCAAAAAATTACAGACATCTATTCCCAGTGCAGTACAGACTATGATGCTAATTCTCATCTCACAAGTACCTTTTTTAAAACGGTTCAGAATAAGCTTGAATTTGCTATTACGGGCATGACGGCACCAGAAATTATTCATAGTCGTGTGAATGCTGAAGAACCCAATATGGGGCTTAAAACTTGGAAAAATGCGCCTGAAGGTAAAATATTAAAAACGGATATAACGGTTGCAAAGAACTATTTAACTGAAAAGGAGCTAAAGCAGTTAGAGCGGATTGTAACGATGTATTTAGACTTTGCTGAAAACCAAGCGGAACGTCAAATAGTCATGAGTATGCAAGACTGGGTAGGAAAGTTAGATGCTTTTTTGCAGTTTAACGGCTATGAGATTTTACAAGATGCGGGACGTGTTCAAAGAGCCGTCGCGAATAAGCTTGCTGAAACACATTATGCAGGCTTTAGAGTAGAGCAAGATAGACGCTTTGAATCTGACTTTGATAAAACCATTAAAAAATAAACTAAAAAATAAACGCGTCATGAAACTCCAAAGGCTATCTCAATCAAAACATGATGCAAGTAGAAAAGAGTTTATATAGCCATATTGTCTATGACTCAAACACAGAGTCATCTTTTGTACGTGAGCTTGAGCAGAATGAAGAAGTAAGGCTCTATTCTAAGTTGCCAGCTTGGTTTAAGATCGAAACCCCATTGGGGTCATACAATCCTGATTGGGCGGTTCTGATTGAAAAAGATGGCACAGAAAAATTGTACTTTGTCGTTGAGACTAAGAGTAGTCTGTTTAGTGATGACTTACGATTGGCAGAACAAGATAAAATAAAATGTGGTGCAGCCCATTTTGAAGCACTCAATAACGATGTACAATTTCTCAAAGCAACCTCAATGAATGATTTAGTTGATCAGATTGATAGGCCTCACTCTCGGCGTTAATGAGTCGTAGGATCATTATCCTCATGAAATGAATTGGTAAATGTCATGTTTTTAGAAGCAAAAACTCGTATTATTTTTTTTGAACGTTCAGATTTAGTCTATGGCGATTTACTGACAATGAGTGCGATAGAAGAAGCACTCGCTTTTATTAAACAAAATCTGAAATAACAAAACCCATTTTGCCCATATTGTGTGTGGTGAATTCGGAAAATCGGTTATAAGAGGGGCAGCAAAAATTCTATTCTTTATTCAGTCGATGGGAATTCGTATAGTCTTAAGATAGGTGGTAATCGTTTATTTAGATCAGATGGCTCAAAATTAAAATTTACCTACCTAGGAGTCTGTCGGATTTAGGAGAATCTACTGCGAAAAAGCCATTTTGGCCCATTTTTCCGATCAATTTCGTTAAATATACTCAATATTTGCCTCAAATGATCGAAAAAATGGCCTCAAAATGGCTTTCTCTCGTAACGAACACCTAAGTCCGACAGACTCCTAGAGTATGATAAACAGAGAAATGGGCCAATACTACAATACGAATGCTTGGATGAAGGTTAATAATTTCTAAAAAAAATGATCATTATCTGCTGTTTAAGATGGTTAATTTTCGTACAAAGGCTTTACCCAAATTAAGTAAGGGGACTGCCTGCAATTTATAATAATGAGGTATGGATGATATGACCTACCAACCACCTTTTGATATTACGCCAGCTATATTAAATCAAGTCAGTCTGATTAGTGAGAAAATAGGTGAATTACAATTCAGGGAAAGCCAGCTGTCTCCCCAATTGCGTAAAACGAATAAAATCAAAACCATTACGGGAACGTTGCAAATTGAAGGCAATACCTTAACTGAAGCGCAGGTCTCTGCGATATTAGATGGTAAACGGGTACTGGGTTCTGCCCGTGAGCTGGCAGAGGTGCAAGGAGCGATTGTTGCTTATGAGCAGTTAAATCAGTTTGAGCCAGTCAGTATCGAAGCGTTACTTAAGGCTCATTCTTTATTGATGGGTGATGTGTTAAAAAACGCAGGGCAGTTTAGAAGTCAGTCGGTGGGAATTCATCAGGGTGGCCAAGTGATTCATGTTGCACCGCCTGCTCATCAGGTGTCGGGGCTGATGGCTGATTTATTGACATGGCTAAAGCAGAGTGAGCATCATCCGTTGATTAGTAGCTCGGTGTTTCATTATGAGTTTGAATTTATTCACCCGTTTATGGATGGCAATGGTCGCATGGGGCGTTTATGGCAAACATTGATTTTGTCTCGTTGGAAGCCCATGTTTCAATTTTTGCCATTGGAAAGTATTATTCGCGATCACCAGAAGGCTTATTATGAGGCATTGGCTCAAGCCGATAGTGATGCGAATGCAACTGCATTTATTACCTTTATGCTGGATGCGATTTTACAAACGATTGATAAAAACGCCCCTGTAAACGCCCTTGTAAACGCCCCTGTAAATATAGACGGAATGAAAACGACCGAGGCGATACTTGCTTTGGTTGTACAAAATAGTCATATTACCCGTCAGGAGATGGCGAATAAAATAGGCAAAGATATTCGCACCATTGGTAGGGCGATTAAACAGCTTCAAGAACAAGGGCGGTTAAAGCGAGTGGAGTCTGATAAAACAGGGCACTGGGATCTGGGATTGTAAATGGTGTGCATATACCGTTTAAAAGCGTTTAAAACGAAGGGATGGAATAGAATTCGTTCGCGTTGCCTAGAACTAGAATCGTAACGAAAATCACAGAAACGTTATAAGGCGAGCTTATCAAAAAAGGCGAATAGCACGGCTATTTAACGACTTTAATAAGCTCGGATTATGGTGTTTATGGGATTTGCACTCGATTTTATTAAACAAAATTTGAAATAACAAAGGGGGGGGGGAAGAAAATTGGATTGATTTTTTTTCTCCCCCCCCCTCTACTATCTGATGAATTGAAAATAAGAGTAATTACATGAGTCAAAAAAGCGTTCAAACCACTTGTCCATATTGTGGCGTAGGGTGTGGCATGGAAGTCACTTCGCAAAAAGCGGGTGAATCATCAAAATCGGGCATTGAATCCTATCAGGTAAAAGTGATTGGCGATAATTCGCACCCCGCCAATTTTGGTCGTTTATGTGTTAAAGGTTCGGCCGCGGGTGAAACGGTCGATTTTGACGGCCGAATGCTTGAGCCGCAAGTAAACGGTCAAGTGGTTAGTTGGGACAGTGCTCTCACTACCGTGGCTGACTCGTTTAAAAAAATCATTGACGAACACGGTTCTGATGCGGTGGCATTTTATGTGTCTGGACAGTTATTGACCGAAGATTACTACGTGGCCAATAAGCTTATGAAAGGC
>WFQP01000064.1 GCA_015487015.1 Thiomicrorhabdus sp. | reverse complement strand
TGAAGGGTTTGCGTATTGATGTATTTAAATTCATTCTCTTCAATTAAGTAAGGTCGCAGTGCAACGGATATACCAACGTAACCTAAAAGGGTTTGTGAATCGCGTGCAAAGATAGGTTCAAACATATGAAGGTAAGCTTTATAAGGGGAGATAAAAATAAGCGTAGGCTCTTCTGTTTGAATTTGTAAAGGGAGCGGGGCTTCTGTGTTTTTGTCATCCATTGGAGGCATTAAAAGCCATTTATTTTGGTCGTATAACTCAATTTGAGCATAGTTAGGTTTAAAATAAACGCTTCCTTTTAAGCGGTCTTCATGCCAAAAGTAATAGTAACTTGGGTCTTCAATTTGCTGGCGAATTTCATCCCAATCAGATAGTTCAAGTAGGTTGGTCGTGAGGTTGATAATGGCGTCTTCGAGTATAACCTCTAACTCTTTCTGGGCTTGTTGCAGGGTCTTTTGTTGCAGAGCGATTTGTACGCTTTGTGTTTTTGAGTAGAGGTTGCTCACAATTAGGGTTAATAGAAAAACCCCTACAATTAAGAAGAAGGCGAAATAGACTTTAACAGGCTGAATAAAATAGGATTTTAATGGCATGTAATGGCTCTTTTAAGACGGTGTGGCTTGATTTAGAATTTCAATGATTTTTTCTTGCAAGTCAAATTCGTACTCTCGTGAAAAGAAGTGGTTTGCGCCTTCAATCGTAATAAGATGAGTGGGAGTTTGTTCGAGCGCATCCAGCCATTGTCGTCCTACTTTTTGAAAACGTTTATCGGCTCCTCCCATGATGGTGTAGCTGGGAGTGGTTAAGTTTTCAAGCAAGCTTAATGTGTAGGGTTTATCCATTTTTAAATAAGATAAAAAGCTTTCGGGCGTGGCGTAATATTGGTCATTGCAAAATAAAAAATGATAATGAGAAGGTTTATTAATACGATTTTTTAACAGCATTTGTGCTTGAGAAACCTCTTCTGGAAGAATACCCAGTTTGGAGTCATTTAAGTAAAACAAACTGGTTAAAATAACTGCTGAAATAGTAGGGTTTTGGATGTTTGAGAGGTATTCCAGTAGCTCTAGGCTGCCATTTGAGTGGCCAATCAGAACAATGTTTGAGTGCCCCTGTGCTTGCAACCAATTAATCCAATGCGAAATTTCAATAATATCTCTTTCTAGAGTGTGAGTGTGCAAAGAGCTACATTTTACCAAGTTGCGTCGTTGAGAAATATTGAGTGTTAAGGTGGGTGCAAGTGTTGTAAATCCTTCTAAATTAAGTGCTTCTGAGGTGGACTTAATGGTGTGAAATTGATTGGTGGCTAGGAATCCGTGCAGGATTAATGCCGCGGGTTTAGAGGCTTCTCCTTGTACGTAATGGGCTTCTGCAGTGAGATTAAAGGGGGGGATTTTTTGAGTAATGGTCTCGGCCTGAACAGATAGATGTAGAGTCAGCCAGCCAATGCAGATGCTTTTTATTATGAACAAAATATGTTCTTTCATAGGGCTTAGGTTCTCTAATGTATGAGTCGTGTGTATAAAAAGTGCTACATGAGCGAGAGAAAAGGGTGAGTCATGCTTGAAATTTTAACAGCAAAGATGATGAAAATACTAATTTAATTATTGAGTTTTAAAAGGGGTAAAATATTGCTATTCGATAGACAGATCAAGCGATAGGTAAAAATAAAATATTATGTGTGGAATTTGTGGTGAGATTTTTTGGAACGGCCAGCATTCGAGTGCAGAGCGTTTAGAGGTGATGTTGCAAGCGATGATTCGTCGAGGCCCTGATGATGGAGGTCTCTGGCAGTCGGAGCATGTGGGGCTGGGGCACCGTCGTCTTGCGATTATTGATCTCTCTGAGGCGGGGCATCAACCCATGCGGGATAAAGAGTTGGTGTTGGTATTTAATGGTTGTATTTATAACTATCAAGCCCTTAAAGTAACGCTAGAAGAGTTGGGGCATGTGTTTTTATCTCACTCTGATACGGAGGTGATTTTAAAAGCCTATCGTCAATGGGGTATGGAGTGTGTTCAGTACTTTGAGGGGATGTTTGCATTTGCTATTTGGGACGATGACCTACAACAACTGCTCTTAGCGCGAGACCGACTGGGGATTAAACCTCTTTATTATGCACCCGTTGAGGGAGGCGTTCGATTTGCCTCTAATACACAGGCGTTATTGACCAGTGATGATATTGATACTGATATTGACCCTGTTGGCTTACACCACCAATTAACATTGCATGCGGTTATTCCTGCGCCTCATACGATTTTAAAAGGGATTCGTAAGCTTGAGCCTGGGCACTGGATGATTATTAACCCGGACGGCCAAATGTTTAAAAAACAATTTTGGCACTTGGAAACGACGGCATCGGAGCAAGTGGGTGGTACACCTTTACCTAAAACAGAGCGAGAGTGGGTGGACCGGATTCATGAACGCTTAAAAGAAGCGGTATTTAAGCGTTTAACCGCCGCGGATGTACCTGTTGGTGTATTGCTTTCGGGTGGGTTAGATTCTAGTTTACTGGTAGCCTTATTGGATGAGGCGGGGGTAAAAAATATTAAAACCTTCTCTATCGGGTTTGAGGACGCGGAAGAGGAAAAAGGCAATGAATTTGAGTTCTCAGATTTAGTGGCTGAGAGGTATCAAACTGACCACCAGAAAATTTTAATCTCCAATCAAGAGGTTTTACCTCGGTTGCATGAAGCGGTTGAGGCGATGTCAGAACCGATGGTGGGTCAAGATGCCGTGGCTTTTTATCTATTATCAGAGCAAGTCTCTAAGAGTGTGAAGGTGGTGATGTCAGGCCAAGGGGCAGACGAGGTGTTTGGCGGATATTCTTGGTACGCTAAAATGCATCAAGCAGGCAAGAGTATTGATTTGTCTAACCCTCGTGAAGCTGTGGCTGCATTTGCACCTTACTATTTTGATCGTTCTCATCAAGAGTGGTTAGAGGTGGTGAATAAGAAGTACCATGTGGAAGATGTTACGTCTCAGTTAGTGGGTGATGCCTTAACAGAGGGGGGGGATTCTTTTTTAAATCAAGTGTTACGTCTTGATGTTACAACGTTAATTGTCGATGATCCTGTAAAGCGAGTAGATAATATGACGATGGCGTGGGGATTAGAAGCGCGCGTTCCATTTTTAGATCATAAACTAGTGGAGTTGGCGGCGTGTGCACCTGCGGAGTTAAAAATTAAAGAAAATGGTAAGTTTGTATTGAAGGAAATTGCACGAGGAATCGTACCTGATGAAATCATTGATCGCCCTAAGGTAGCGTTTCCAATGCCGGCTCTTAAATATGTACGGGGTGCATTTTATGAGTTTATGAAAGAGTTGTTAACCTCACCCCAAGCAAAGGCAAGAGGGATTTTTAACCAAGATAAATTGCAGCAATTATTGGATCATCCAGAAGCAAAAGAGAGTTTTACCGCGATTCAAGGCAGTAAGTTATGGCATGCGGCACTTTTGGAGTTTTGGTTGCAAAAACATGTGGATAAAGTGCTGTAGAGAAGAAAAATTATATATTTTTTTGCTATAACCTAGTAAGATAGTCGGGAATATTTAGGGGCGGATTTAAGCCCTCATTCACACATAAAAAATACGTTTATAGCACATTAATTGTTTGTACTCTAATTCGTATTTTCTATGTATGGGTTTGGGTTAGTGATTAAACTTGAATGATTTATAAAAGGAAGTAAAGTGGAAAATCAAGATCCAATTGTACAAGAAACACTTGACCGAATTCATGGTCAGGTTACGAACAACCCAGTTGTGCTGTATATGAAAGGCACACCACAAATGCCATCTTGTGGTTTTTCAAGTCGTGCGGCGCAAGCCTTGGCTGAAACAGAAGAGAAGTTTGCGTTTGTTAATATTTTAGCCGATAGCGCTGTCTTTGAGCATTTACCAAAATATCAAGATTGGCCTACTTTTCCACAGCTTTATATTGGTGGAGAGTTGCAAGGTGGGTGTGATATTACACTGGAACTGGCTGAATCGGGCGAGCTTAAAAAAATGATGGCTGAGGCGATTGCGAAACAAGCTGAAAAATAGATTATTTAATATTTAAGCTTCATGTTTAATTTAAAGCACCTTCGGGTGCTTTTTTTATGCCTAAAACTCCGTGTATTATGATTGATTTTTAATCAATCCCAAGTAGTTTATGTGTTTGTAAGCTGAGTTGCCATTTTGGGTGTTTAAGACAGTATTCTATGGTTTGTCGTAGGTTATTTTTCTGGGTGATTGGGTCGGCATCATCCAACGGTTGTAGATAGAAGTATTGATAGTTCAGGTGCTCAACTTGTTCTGGCATTAAGTCGGGTTGTGGGTATACCAATTTTAGTTCGTGACCCGATTCGAGAAAAATAGGAGCATTGGCTTTTGGACTCATGCAGATCCAGTCGATGTGCAGGGGGGCCAGCTTGGTGCCATTGGTTTCAATCGCAATTTCAAATTGATGGTGGTGCAGTTGCTTAATAAGCTCGTCATCCACCTGTAAAAGTGGTTCGCCTCCGGTAAGTACGACAAAGGGGGGGGGGAGTTTATGCGTGCTCTGTTGAGGCCAGAATGAGAGTAGGTGTTGGCATAGTTCCTCGGCCGTTGGAAAGCGCCCACCATTTTGACCGTCGGTGCCGATAAAGTCGGTATCGCAAAATTGACAGACTGCATTGGCTCGGTCAATCTCTCGGCCTGTCCATA
>WFQP01000063.1 GCA_015487015.1 Thiomicrorhabdus sp. | reverse complement strand
GCGTATATCTTGAGTGTTAGTCATTTCATTATGTGTTGTGTTTTTGAAGTTAAAGTTAGTCTAATTGATATATTATCTTATTGTCGATAATATTTATGCTGTAGTTTAAATATTTTATTTTTGATTTGGCACTTCAGGATGACGATGGAAGGTTGGGAATATGTATCCGTTTGTTTTAATTCCCTGTTTGTAGTAACCTTGTAAGTACAATAGTCGTGATTTGGATATGGCGTAATGCAGTTTGAATGGGATGAACTCAAAAGTAAGCAAAACTTAGTTAAGCACGGTGTTTCCTTTGATGAAGCAAAGGAAGTTTTTGAAGATCCATTGCATATTGCACGTTTGGATTATCGGTATAGCTATTTTGAAGAAAGATGGGTGACGTTAGGGGCGACTAAAAAAGCTCATATTTTGGTGGTTGCTAATTTATTTTTTAGTGATGGTGGTGAAGAGGTTATAAGGATTATCTCTGCAAGAATGGCAAATAATAAAGAGCGAGGTCAATATGAGAGAACTTGAGCAAAGAGCTGAACTTGATAAATTTGATATGGAAGAGCATTATGACTTTTCGACAGGTGTAAGAGGTCGTTTTTATCAATCCAAAAAAGTATCAACAACGATTCGTTTAGACAATGATATATTGCTTTTTTTAAAGAAGAAAGCAAGTGAAGATCATATAGGGTATCAGACGTTAATTAATAGCCTTTTACGGGATTATGTTAAGCATTCAATTGAGTCTTAACTTAATCTTACCTTTCCCTGTTATTATCGGACTTGATTCGACAATCTTTTGTAGGTGTTGGATATATTTTGGTCAAGCCAGCGGATGACAAAGAAAGAGAGGCTAAGCGTGTTATCCTCTAGTTTGCTTGATATTAAAGAGGTTTATTTATGTTAGACTTTTCTGCTTTACAAAAGGCGGTTAACTCGTTGAAAATGAGCTTATTGGTACATAAAGAGTATGCAAAAGGTGAAAATATTGCACTGGATTTTACGCTACAATCTGGCGTTATTCAAAATTTTGAGTTTACCTATGAAGTGTGTTGGAAGTTTTTAAAACGGTGGTTGGCAGAAAATTTAGGAAAGTCTTCTGTTGAAGGGCTGTCTCATCGTGCGTTATTTAGGTTATCAGTAGAGTATAGATTAATTGAATCAGTAGATACATGGATGATATATCATCGTGCTAGAAATGAAACATCTCATACTTATGATCCCAAAATAGCCCTTGAGGTATTTGGGGTGACAGAGTGTTTTTTGAGTGATGCAGAGAATCTGCTCTCTAATTTGCAAAAGAAGTCTTAGTCTATGGTGTTGTCAAAACAGGAATACTTGACGGTAATTCATATTTTTAAACAGGCTTTTCCTGAAAATATGCCGATAATTTTAGCATTTGGTTCGCGTGTTGATGGAACGGCAGAAGCGTATTCTGATTTAGATTTGATTGTGAAAGCGGAATCCGTTCTTTCTTTACCAGTGTATTATCAATTAAAAGATGCGTTTGAATATTCAACGTTAAATTTTAGAGTGGATTTACTGGATTGGTTTCGATTATCAGATGAATTTAAAAGCAGGATTGTGGATAAAACGGTTGATTTATTTCTATGTAAGGATTTAGATAAAAATGATAGAGAGTCTTAATTAGTGTTTAATTTATCTTATTTATTGGTGTTACCCCGTTGGCAAAAACGATTAGTTTCAGCGTTTGTTGACTTGATCGGTTTAACCTTAATTGCCGCGCTTTCCATCGCGTTACGATTGGGTAATATGGAATATTCTTTAGAAAACTATTGGATGGCGATTATTCTCTTGCCTCTTCTGGCTATTCCTGTATTTATTAGACAAGGCTTATATCGAGCGGTTGTGCGTTATATTGGTCATCGCTTTGCGATGACGGTTTTTCTTTCCGTCTCTTTAACCACCTTGTTATGGATGGCGGCGATTTATATGCTCGATTTAGCGTATCCAAGAACCGCCATTGTCATTACTTGGTTATTAGCACTTTTGTATATCTCGGGTACTCGAATTATTGCACGGTGGTTTTTATCGGATTATGCCGGGTGTAATGGTGTTGAAGTAAAGCAAGTTGTGATTTTTGGTGCCGGCTCTTCTGGGAAGCAGTTATTGGGCGCGTTTTCAAAAATACCGAGCAAAAAAGTAGTGGCTTTGATTGATGATGATGTGGGTTTACAAAAAAGTGAAATTGCATCTACTCGTATTTATCCTAGAGAAGGGTTAAATGATTTAATTGAAAATTATGGTGTTACGGAGTTATTACTTGCGATTCCATCACTTACTAGCCAAGAGCGTAAACGCATTATTGATTGGGCAGAAAAGTTTCCTGTTAAGGTTTCTACCTTGCCAGCTATGGATGAAATTATTGGTGGAAGGGTCTCATTTTCAGACATTAGAGAGTTAAATATTGAGGACTTGTTAGGTAGAGACTCGGTTCTACCCAAAGCGGATTTACTGAAAGCATGTATTTTAAATAAAGTCGTGATGGTGACAGGAGCAGGGGGCTCGATTGGGTCTGAGCTTTGTCGTCAGGTATTAAAATTAAAGCCAACAAAATTGGTGCTCTTTGAGATGAGTGAGTTTGCTCTTTACAATATTGAACACGAACTCTCAAAATATGCAAAATCACTGGGTCAAGAACTGGAAATATTAGCGGTATTGGGGTCTGTTTGTGATGAGAAAAAGCTCCAACGGTTAATTTCTTCTTATGGTGTTGAAACCATATATCACGCAGCGGCGTATAAGCATGTGCCTTTGGTGGAACATAATATTCAAGAAGGCTTGCTTAATAATACGTTTGGTACGCATACGTTAGCCAAAGTAGCGGCTGAGGGGGGGGTAAAAAACTTTGTGTTAATCTCAACCGACAAAGCGGTCAGACCCACTAATATTATGGGAGCCAGTAAACGGCTAGCAGAGATGGCGCTACAGGCCTTGCAAATAGAACACCCTAATACCTGTTTTGTGATGGTGCGTTTTGGCAATGTACTGGGGTCTTCAGGGTCGGTTATTCCATTATTTAAAAAACAAATTGCACAGGGTGGCCCTGTTACGGTGACTCATAAGGAAATTACCCGCTATTTCATGACCATTCCAGAAGCCGCTTCTTTAGTTATTCAAGCAGGTTCAATGGGAACAGGGGGGGATGTGTTTGTATTGGATATGGGAGATCCTGTTAAAATTGCCGACTTAGCTTTTAAAGTGATTCACTTATCGGGGCTTGAGGTGATGGATTCAGAAGGGCATGGTGACATTGAAATTCAATTTACAGGCTTACGACCTGGTGAAAAGCTTTATGAAGAGCTGCTAATTGGTGATAACGTCGATGGCACAGTGCATCCTCGTATTATGAAAGCACATGAAGACTATATTTCTTATTCTGAGCTACAAGCAGCGTTTGAAAAGCTATCATTGGCAATAGATGACTATGATTATGAGTCTGTCTCAGCGCAATTAAGTAAGCTGGTATCTGGTTTTGAGCACTCTTCCTGTATTGTAGATTATTTGAAGAGCCGTTAAATGAATTTTAATCTGCCTTAGCAGGGGGTTTATTACTGCTTAATTACGCCTTTATTCTGTTATGATGATTCTAGCATTCAATGGATGCACTTGATTCAATAATTGGAGAGTAAGAATATGGTCTTAAAATATTTAGCAATGGGTACTATTTTAGCGATGAGTTTTTCTGTTTCTGCCGCACCAGTGAATGTAAACAAGGCATCCGTAGATGACATTGCAGCCGCATTGAGTGGTGTTGGTCCAGCCAAAGCAGAGGCCATTTCAAAGCACTGTAAAAAGGTAAAGTGTAAAAAGCCAGAAGATTTGTTAATGGTAAAAGGCATTGGTGAAAAAACCTTGAAAAAGATTTCAAAGGATTTACGCTTTAAAGGTAAGTAAACGCTTTAAATCGTCTTTGACTGCCAGCCTTTATGTAAGCTCTATCATGCTGTGTAAACAGATTATGATAGAGCTTTTTTGCTTTTTAGGAGGAGGCAGGCTTTTATGGCGAAGTTTAAATTTACATCTTATTGGCTTTTATTACTTGTTTTGTTGTGGGGTAGCGGACTCTCTTATGCAAGTTCCATTGAAAAATCTCATTCTTCCCAGAAGCCATCATTAATTTTATTAAAAGAGTACCATTCCGATTTAGATGTAACGGGCTGGCTGTTGAGTGAAAAGCTGGATGGAGTTCGAGCGTACTGGAATGGCGAACAGTTATTGAGTCGCAATGGTCATCTGTTTTTTGCACCAGAGTGGTTTACGAAAAATTTCCCCCCCTTTGAATTAGATGGTGAACTTTGGATTGGCAGAGATAAGTTTCAGGAAACGATGTCTGTGGTGACTCGGTACCAACCAGATAAACGTTGGCGTAAGGTGCATTATCAAATTTTTGAGGTGCCTAATCAGGCTGGTGGTTTGTTGGCGCGCTTGGCTATTTTACAGCGCTATTTAGATAGCAATATAGTTCTACATCTGAAGATTATTCCTCAAATGGTGGTGACTGATCCCAGTATGGTAGAGCTTCAATTACAAAAAATACTCGCCTTAAAAGGAGAGGGCTTGGTGTTAAGGCAGGCGGAACGTTTGTATCATACGGGGCGTTCAGCAGATGCTTTAAAGGTAAAACGTAAACAAGATGCCGAGTGTGTCGTGGTTGGATACACCGAAGGTAAAGGTAAGTATTTGGGGAAAACCGGCGCGTTAAAATGCCTGTTAGCAGAAGGGAGCTTTCCAGAGCTGAAGGAGGTAGAGCGCATCATTAAAATAGGCAGTGGCCTGACAGATGCTATGCGAAAATTTTCTCCCCCCCTTGGTAGCCAAGTGACCTTTCAATACATGGGACTGACTCAAAAAGGCCTGCCTCGTTTTCCTGTTTTTTTGAGGGTAAGGCCAGAATAAACATTATCCCTTCATAAATGCATCAATACGGTCCAGTGCATTCACTAAGTTTTCCATACTGGTCGCAAATGAGATTCGAAAATGTTTGTCTGCTCCAAAGGCTGAGCCAGGTACGACAGCCACCAGAGTCTCTTCGAGTAGTGCTGTAGTGAGCTCAGAATCGGTGGCGTAGCCTTTAATGTCCATCGCTTCTGAGGCATTAATAAATGCATAAAAAGCACCATCGGCTTCAATGCATTTAAGACCAGTAATTTGGTTGGCTCTTTCCACTACGTATTGGTGGCGTTTTTTAAACTCAACCAACATGGTTTGAATGCACGCTTGAGAACCATTTAATGCAGCCACCGCTGCCGCTTGAGAGATGGAGCAAGGGTTGGAGGTGCTTTGTGATTGAACCTTACGCATGCCTGTAATAATTTCAGCAGATCCTGCTGCATACCCAATGCGCCAACCTGTCATGGAGTAAGCTTTGGAAACTCCATTCAGTACAATGGTGCGGTCCTTCAGCTCTGGGCACACTTCTAAAATATTAGTAAAAGGTGTGTTGCCAATCATTATATGTTCATACATATCATCTGAGGCGATAAGAATAGTTGGGTGCTGTTCTAAAACTTTTCCAAGCGCTTTAAGCTCTTCGGCACTGTACACTGCACCCGTTGGGTTGGATGGGCTGTTTAATACGAGCAGTTTTGTTTTAGGAGTAATGGCGGTTTCTAACTGTTGTGGCGATATTTTAAAGCCCTGCTCGATGCCGGCTTCTACAATTACGGGGTGTCCGCCTGCTAAGAGCGCCATATCGGGGTAAGATACCCAGTAAGGAGCCGGAATAATCACTTCATCGCCGTCATTAAGCACTGCTTGGCATAGATTATAAAAGCTCTGCTTTCCACCAGATGAGACCAATATTTGATTCATCTCGTAAGAGAGGCCGTTGTCGCGTTTAAACTTGGCTTGAATGGCCTCCTTCAACTCAGGCGTTCCGTCCACGGCGGTATAACGTGTTTCACCGTTTTCAATGGCCGCAATGCCCGCGGCTTTAATGTGCTCGGGGGTATCAAAATCGGGCTCGCCTGCACCTAGGCTAATAATGTCTTTTCCTGCCCGTTTTAACTCGGCTGCTTTAGCGGTAATAACAAGTGTAGGGGAAGGTTTAACTCGGTTGACACGATCAGATAGGTTAGCCATTGATTGAATTTCTCCACGAATGAAAGAGCTTGTATAATACGCTTTCAATTTCGGTATGTTGTTTAGGTATAGTCGATAGTCTGTCTATTCTACTGGATTTTAGGACTCTGTTTAAAGGAAAAAGTGTGGCAAAAGCGTTTCAATTAGTTTCTCAGTACTCCCCCAATGGCGATCAGCCCTCTGCCATTGCAAAATTGGTGGAGGGGTTACAGGACGGTGAAGCGTATCAGACGTTACTAGGGGTAACGGGTTCGGGTAAAACTTTTACCATTGCTAATGTGATTAACGAGGTACAAAGACCGTGCATTATTTTGGCGCACAACAAAACCTTAGCGGCGCAATTGTATGGCGAAATGAAAGGGTTTTTTCCCAATAATGCCGTGGAGTATTTTGTTTCGTATTACGATTACTATCAACCAGAAGCCTATGTGCCCGCCTCAGACACCTACATTTCTAAAGACTCATCGGTAAATGAACAAATTGAGCAGTTACGTCTGTCGGCTACCAAGGCATTACTTGAGCGACAAGATGTTATCTTAATTGCGACTGTTTCAGCCATATACGGGTTGGGGGATCCTGAGATGTATTTGAAAATGATTTTGCAAGTACGCTTAGGGGATACCATTGCCCAGCGAGATATTTTAACGCGGTTAACCTCCATGCAGTACACCCGTAACGACGTGGAGCTGTGGCGGGGCAACTTTAGAGTGCGGGGCGATGTCATTGATATTTTCCCTGCCGAAGCGGAAGAGTACGCGTTGCGCATTGTGTTATTTGATGATGAAGTCGAGAGCATCGCATGGTTTGACCCGTTAACCGGAGAGGTACTCAGTCGCCCAACCCGTGCCACAGTCTACCCCAAATCACACTATGTAACACCAAGAGAGCGTGTGTTGGAGATGGTCGAAAAGGTCAAAATGGAGCTAAAAGAGCGATTAGAGCAATTACGTTCGATGAGTAAATTGGTTGAAGCTCAGCGGTTGGAGGAGCGCACCCGATTGGATATTGAGATGATGGTTGAATTGGGATACTGCCAAGGCATTGAGAACTACTCTCGTTATTTATCCGGCCGAGAGGCTGGCAATGCGCCGCCTACATTAATGGATTATTTCCCTAAAAATGCTCTGCTGGTCATTGATGAAAGTCACGTCACCATTCCACAAATTGGTGGTATGTACAAAGGTGACCGTTCACGTAAAGAAAATCTTGTGAATTATGGTTTTCGCCTACCATCGGCACTGGATAATCGTCCTATGATGTTTGAAGAATTTGAACGTGCAATGCCTCAAAGTATTTTTGTTTCTGCTACCCCTGGTAAATATGAGGCGGAATATTGTCCTGAAATGGTCGAGCAAGTGGTTCGTCCAACGGGGTTGTTAGACCCGATTATTGAAGTACGCCCAGCACTGACTCAGGTGGATGATCTGCTCGGTGAAATTAGGTGGCGAGCCGAAAAAGAGCAGCGTATTTTAGTGACCACGTTGACCAAACGAATGGCCGAAAACTTAACCGAATACTTTGAAGATCATCAAGTACGTGTGCGGTACTTGCATTCGGATATTGATACTGTAGAACGGATTGAAATTATTCGTGATTTACGACTGGGTGAGTTTGATGTCCTTATTGGTATTAATTTATTGCGTGAAGGGCTGGATATTCCCGAGGTGGCATTAGTGGCAATTTTAGATGCCGATAAAGAGGGTTTTTTGCGTTCTGAAAGAGCCTTGATTCAAACCATTGGACGGGCGGCTCGAAATGTAGAAGGGCACGCTATTTTGTATGCCGATAAAATAACCAAATCCATGAAAAAAGCGATGGATGAAACCGAGCGTCGTCGAATCAAACAAATTGAGTACAACGAAGAAAAAGGCATTACACCGCAAGGCTTAAATAAAAAAGTAACAGATATTTTAGAAGATTCACCTTATGCCACGAAGCCAGCAAGGGGAGGTAAAAACCAAAAAGTGGCGGAAAATACCGCACGCTATGATGTGGAGGAGAAGTCACTGTCTCCATCAGAAATGTTATCAAAGTTAAAAAAGCTGGAAAAAGAGATGTACAAAGCCGCCAAAGCATTGGATTTTGAACACGCTGCGCAATTAAGAGATGAAGTAAAACATCTGAAAAGTAGGATGGTCGGGATTGGTGATTTACGTTAAAATGCTGTAGCGATTTGGTGGGCTTATATTAAAAGCCTATGTGAAGGCCTAGATTAGGAATTGGTAATGATTAAATATTGTTTAGAGAAAGGTGCTTTATTTGCACAGGTGTATGCAAAAATTTCTTGGTTAAAACAGGGGGGGGGAAATTTTAAGCGAGTGGCTCTCTTTGCTGTGTGTACTCTGTTTATCTCTAATACGAGCTTGGCCGATGAAGCTCTTGCGACACTGGTGAAACAGGCAGAACAGTTTCAACAAGGTTGGGATGCGGCTCAAAAAGGTGATTTAGACCAAGCCTATCAAGTTTGGCAGGCCCTAAACCAAGAGACGATTGAAGTGCCTGAATTGTCGAGAGCGTTGCAAAATAACTTAGCTGTTCTGTTAATCAAACAACAAGCCTATAAGCAAGCTGAAGAGTTGCTAGACTCCGCCTTAAAAGCCGATATTCAGGTCGCTACTACCTTATCTAACTTAAATCAGCTGTATGCCTATGAAGCGCAGAAAGCCTATAAAAAAGTATTCAGTCAAACCTCTGTGACCTCACCAACAGGTGAGCTGCTTTATTTTGATGTGAAAAATTCGGCACTGCCAACGGAGTATGTATCTATTAAATTGCCCGAATTTTCACCGGAAGAAGCCTTTTTGTATCAACCTGAAACACAAGAAATTTTGACCGTCAAAGACCAATTAGAGCAGTGGCGTGCCGCATGGGCAAATCAAGATATTCAATCGTACTTAAACTTTTATCACAGTAAAGAATTTGTACCCAAAGATGGCATGCGTTATTCCGTTTGGAAAGAGAGTCGCCACCGCAGTTTAAAGCGCCCTAAGTTTATTAAAATAGAGTTTGATGATGTGCAGGTGGTTCAACTGGATAAAAATTTAGTACGCACCCGTTTTTTGCAAAAATACGAGTCGAACAGTTTTAAAGACAGCGTGTATAAAGTGGTTTTGTGGCAGTTAGATGGCTCTCAGTGGAAAATTGTGCAAGAGGTGGTGGCCAGTGAAAAAAGTTAAAAAATTTCTCCCCCCCCTATTAACGTGTGTATTGGCAAGTTCATTGTCGTTTGCAAGTGTGGCGGATGATGTTTTATTGGCTGAAAAACAACTGCTCTCAGGGTTAAAGTCAATTCAGACCCTTTCGGTTGATCGAGCACTGGATGAGTTTAATGATCTAACGGAGCGATATCCAAACTATAAGTTGGCGCAGTTACTTAAGGCGGACTTATTAGCGCTTAAATCTGGGCAAAGAGCCTTGTTGGATAGTATACACACAAAAAATCCAAGAACCGTGGGACGCTTACAAAATGAAGCGTTGGTACGTTGGCAGTTTTCTCAATCAGAATTTCCTAACAACCGTGCGTTTGAGCGTTATGTTCTTAAGATGGGTAAACAACCTAATTTTGTTCTAGCTGACCTCTCAGAGAACCGTTTGTATATTTATGAACGAGATGAGCAGGAAAAAATGCAGCAGGTTGCAAATTATTATATCTCCATGGGACGTGCGGGTGCAGGAAAGAAAAGAGAGGGGGATCGAGGCACGCCATTAGGGGTTTATCATATTGTTGAATTATTGCCAGACTCAGAAGTCTCTGAACTATATGTTATTGGTGCATTACCGATCAATTATCCCAATGACTGGGATTTAAAAAAGGGTCGAACAGGCAGCGGTATTTGGCTGCATGGCACACCGAGAGATACCTATATTAGAGACCCTAATGCCAGTAGAGGCTGTGTAGTATTAAACAATAAAGCGATGGAAAAATTGTTGGCGATGTAT
>WFQP01000062.1 GCA_015487015.1 Thiomicrorhabdus sp. | reverse complement strand
TTTGTGGGCAAGAGGCTATTGGGTAGCTTCGAGCGGAAATGTGACAGACGAAGTCTGGAAAGCGTACATAGAAAACCAGAAGCCAAATGACCCAGATGATGATTTTAGTGTGTTGTAAATTGCCTTAAGGCGAAATGACCGGCTTTCAGCCGTAACCTGAAACCACCGGCTTTTAGCCGGTGGAGCATTCATAACAAAAATTAGCTAGGGAATGTAACAATAATATTGAGATATACTGTGAAGGAAAAGATGAGTTTGTTAAAGATTGCGAATCTAAAGCTATTTCGTGGCAGACCAACACATAACGAATTAGGTTGGATTTTGTGCGACAATAAGGGGACGCTACCCTTATTTGATCAATCGAAAAACTTTGGTGAGTCATGAAAAGGTAGGGGTCGCTTTATTATGGTAATGTTAGATGAATGAATTATTTAGACCATTTCAACCAACAATCACTGAGACAGGATTAAATAATTTTGGTCTTTCATTGAAATATTCGTATCCGTGTAGGGCTTTAAAGGAAGTTGTTCATTCTTATTTGCAAATCCGGGCTGAGAGGCCAACACCTTACCCAGTTATACCTGATGGCTGCCAATCAATATTCATATCACCCCAAGGTTCAATGATAGGTGGTGCTCAACTAAGAGTATGTGATATTAAAATTATGGAGGCAGGGGAGTATTTCGGGATCAGATTTTATCCCGGTGCCTTACGACACTTTTTTGATCTTGATGTTTCTGAAATTACATCCCAGTTTGTTGATGAAAAATTTCTGCCTCGTTGTGGTTTTGGGGAGCTTCATAACAATATCTATCAATACCAGCATTTTGGAGAGCGAGTTGACGTTTGTGAAACATGGTTGTTGAAAAATTACAAACCACAATCAAGTTTACAATTTGATCAAGCGTTGGGTTTGATATATCAATCCCTTGGGAACATGAGAATTAGTCAATTGGCTGATAGCATAGGGTGGAGCACCCGCCACCTGAACCGGATATTTCAGCGGCAGACGGGATTGAATACCAAAACATTTTCTCAAGTAATTCGAATTCAGAATGTCTGTAGACAGTTATACTTAACGCCAGAAAAATCACTGAAGACGGCTCTGGAGATGGGTTTTTTTGACCAGCCGCACTTAATCAAAGATTTCAAAAAACATCTATTATCAAACCCGGGAGATTTTTTTGATAGGTTCAGGTCCGATTTATACAATTGATAATTTCTAAAAACTGGTAAAACTGCATCTCCCTTACATAGTTGGAGAGGCCAATGCAGTATCGAAAGACAGATATTTTGGAAATGGCGAATGGAGTTTTTTTTGGCGAAGGCAATGCCCAGTTACCTAGCGCCATGATGTTGATGATTGACGAAATTGAGAGTATTGCTAACAGTGGAGGGCAGTTTGGGAAGGGGCAGCTTAATGCAAGTTTGAAAATTCATCCAGATCATTGGTTTTTTGGTTGTCATTTTCAAGGAGACCCCGTGATGCCTGGTTGTTTGGGGTTGGATGCACTCTGGCAGCTCTTGGGTGTGTTTCTTGGTTGGTCAGGTTTGCCGGGCAAGGGGCGAGCATTAGGTGTGGGTAAAGTAAAGTTTACGGGTCAAATTTATCCAGATGCTGGTTCAATTCAGTATCAGCTACATATCAAGCGGGTGTTTAAAAAGCCAATGCCTATGGGCGTTGCAGATGGTGTAGTGATTCATAAAGGTAACGTTATCTATGAGGCAAATGATTTAAAAGTGGGGCTTATTAGTGGCGATAAACTGAAAATGATCAACAAGGCTGGTCAAGTAGGTTAGCCTGCCGTGACTGAAAAAAACACCTAGGGGTGGTACATTTTATGGGTGAATAATTACAGCCAATGGTTTTTCCTGCGCTGGGGATTGATGTATGATTATGATGCTTTTCTACGAAGCTGGAATTATTTGGTGAGGTGTTATTTCCACTTTCCAGTCGTGGAAAGGAATCTAAATGGATAAAGGAAGCTTCATGGAATCAAGGGGATTGCATTCTAACACTTTGGTTTGAAAAACAGGATGGAAGCTGGGTTGTGGTGGATGCCTTACATTGGTATAAGGGTAGAGAATTCTAATGCTCCATAAGTTGTATCACAAGTTACCCGGACAACCAACAGCGTTGTTTGTTTTATGCCAGTCGCTACGGTTCCATTCTACAAAAAAAACACCATTTTTTCTTGTTGGCGATTTAAGGCATTATGTGGATTAACGAATGAAATACACTATATTAATATTAGCCCTTATCGTTTCTATCTCTACCCTTGGCTTTGCGGTTGGCGGAGAGGTTGATTCAGTTTTGGTTGATAAATCAGAAAAGAAGATATATCTGCTCTCAGAAGGAAAGCAGTTAAAAGAATATGATGTTGTGTTTGGCGAAAACCCAAAAGGGCATAAGCAGCAAGAGGGCGACGAAAGAACACCCGAAGGAAAATATATTCTGGATTACAAGAAGGCCGACAGTTCTTTTTATAAAACCATTCATATTTCCTACCCAAATGAAGAAGACAAAGCTAGGGCCAGAAAAATAGGTGTTGATCCCGGAGGGTTGATAATGATCCATGGACAAAAAAATGGGTTTGGTTGGCTATCGTGGTTAATGCAGTGGTTTAATTGGACGGATGGTTGCATAGCAGTAACAAATGCAGAAATGGATGAAATATGGCAATTGGTTGAGGTAGGTACTCCAATTGAAATTAGACCTTAAAAAGATATTAAAAATAGTGTGGCTGGTGGGTAATGTTATAATTCCAGGAAAGTATGTATACACCTCAACATTTTAAAGTGACTGATCAAGAAAAGGTATTGGCCTTTATAAGGCACAATGCCTTTGGCCAACTAATATCTTTGCTTGATGGCAAGTTGTTTTCCTCACACATCCCATTTTATCTTGAAAACGAAGGGGCGTTTTTGGTAGGGCATATGGCGAAGAAAAACCCCCAATGGATGGGCTTAGAGGAGCAGGAGCTCTTGGTAACATTTCAAGGCCCGCATGATTACATTTCCCCATCCTGGTATGACTCACCGGGTGTTCCAACCTGGAATTATCAGGCGGTTCATGTTTACGGGAGAGCTGAATTAATTACTACCCCAAATAAACTGGGAAATATTGTCGATAAACTCACAAAAATATATGAATCATCTTTTGAAGCTTCCTGGGCTCCCGAATATAAAGAGTCAATGCTAAATGCAATCGTTGGCATTAAAATCCAAATTACCGAGATACAATGCAAGTACAAACTCAGTCAAAATCGTTCAGAGGGGGATCGGCAGCAGGTCATTGAACAATTGAAGGAGCGAGGTTCTTCACAGTTATCAACGGTAATGAAGGATGAGTTATAGTAATCACATTCAGCAGCCCCGTAAGGCTATACACTTTTTTGGCTATCGCTATCACGCCATTATTGCATAATAAAGGCATTCCACTTCAGGGCTCGTTGATGTCCCGAAAATTGTCACAAAGCACGGTGACAAAGCAGTAGTGGTTCTATTGTTTGAAGAATATCAGCAGATGAGTCGCAATTTTATCAGTAGGCAATGAGCATTTTTTTCGGGTTCCTGTGTTCCTGCTGAGACCAAATTCGTGAGAACAAAAAACCATGTTCTTTTGCGTTTAAATCGGTTCCACTTTTAATGTCATGCCATCAACGCTGATGACTTTTACTTTTTTATCTTTTTCGCAGTTTGGGCCGCTGACCTGCCAATACGAATCATCGACGTGAATTTTTCCATAACCATCTTCGATGGGTTCGACTAAGGTAAATACACGCCCGATGTATTGTGTCGTTCGTGCATTCAGGGTGTTGTCTTCAGATTCGGTGGGATGTTTGTTCAGGCGAATGCGCCACAGGGCGATGCTGACGACGGATATCACCGAAAATAATAACAGTTGTGATTCCCAGCTTATGTCGGGGGATATCCACAGAATAAGACCAATGACACCCGCTGATACTCCCATCCACAGGAAAAATGCACCCGGTACAACAATTTCCAGAATGATGAGTAGAAGGGCCAGTATCAGCCAGTGCCAAAAATCAATGGAGTCCATCATTATTTACTATCCTTGTTTGCGTTTTTGAGCAGGTCGG
>WFQP01000061.1 GCA_015487015.1 Thiomicrorhabdus sp. | reverse complement strand
ACTGTTTATAGTTCATTGCAATTTCCTGTGGTAAGAAAATTAGCATTCTATTTCAGTTGGCCTCTTTTCTTACAAGTTAATTGCACTTATTATGCGAATTCAAGAAAAATTAATGTTAGTATTGATTAAAGAGTATGAATAAGTACATATTATTTAGGATGTAATATCGTGCGAATACACTCTTGTTTTAAAGCATAAAATGTATCTTGAATTTCTAAACTTTAGAGGTTAAATCATGCAAAATTCTTTTGGTGCAAAAATATCTCATCAAACAAATGATTCTGCTTTACAGCCGTATATTGCGACTTTTGATAAATCAATTGCTCTTAAGTTAAGAAATGAAGATATGATTCAGGCAACTAAAATTGCCCAACAAGTTTTTTTTATCGACCCTAATCTTAGTTACTCTCTGATGATTGCCAATCAGGCACAGGCCGAACAAATAAAAACTTTACCGTCAATTTTAATGGTTGGAGGAGTCAATATCGATTTTGAACGATTTCAGAAAATCATGTCTGGAAATTTTTAATTTATTCCCAAAAATGAGGTAATTATCATGAGCGTAGGACAAGAACTATTAGATGTACCTTTACCACAAATGGTATCAGACTTGGCAATGGGTATTGCTAAAGCGCAAGAAGCATTGGATAAAAATTCTCTTAATACTACTTTGGCATTGGCGGATGAAACATTCACTTATGTTCCTCAAATTGTTGGCACAATAGATGAAACAGGTTCTGAACCTGTTGCCTCAATTGAGGTAATTAAAGTAAAAAATATGCCTTTAATTGCTTTCATTAAACCAACATGGTATCAGTTTTCAGAAACTAAAATTGAAGTCTCTATGGATATTAAAACCTCTTTTAGCTCTTCAACAAAAGTGGGGGTATCTGTTACGGCTAAAGGGGGCTGGGGACCTGTTTCAGTGAGTATTAAAGCGGATGTTGAACATAACCGTAAATTTGGTAAAGATGTTCAAGGGACAAGTAAGTTGTCTGTAACACTTGTTCCTGTTCCTCCTCCTCCAAGTATGCTTCCTGAAGTGGATATTAAGCGTATTGAAAAACCAGCTCCTCCGGCACCGTCTCCATAGTAATTTAATTTATATAAGGTATTAGGCATCCTATTTGTTATAAGGGGAATAGGGTGCTTTAAAAAAATTGGAGAATAATATGGCTCAAGAATACAAAGAAATCTCCGCAGATCTTGTCGATTTTGTTTCTCAAATGACTCAAGCCATTGCACAGGCTCAACAAACATTAGATCAAAATTCAATTAACATGTTAAAAATGCTTGCGAATGAAACGGCGGATATTCCAAATATTGTTAATACGATTGAAGAAATTAAAGACGGTGACGGTAATGTAATGGATACCCAAAGCAGTACAAAGACAACGTTTAATAAAATGTCACTTCTTAGTCTGGGTATTCGCCCAACTTTTTATCAGTTTTCTAAGACCGTAATTGAGGTCTCATTAGACATGCAAATAGAAGAAAGAGTGGTTAGTAATACAACAAAAAAAGAGAAGCGAATTTTAGTCAGTACCAAAAAAATACGCCAAGAGCGACGTTATAATCAAAATATACGTGCTTACAGTAAGTTATCTGTAGAAATGGTTCCGGTACCCATGCCCTCTCATTTACCTGAAATGGTTACCAATAAAACTGAGTAGAATAATGAAAGATGTGTATATAACACCTAAAGATATGTTTACTCTAATTGGCTCAACATTAAGTCGATCAGTGGTTGCTCCTCAAGAGGATCAACATGAGCTGACTCACCAAGTTCGAGTGGCTAAAATTGATCTTGAAATGAGCATTGAAATAACGCCTGACTTACAGAAAAGTCACTTACCTTCTAATCAAAATTTAAAACTTGATGGCTATTCAGAAAAAGCCTATTTTAAAATAAAAGTCATTGCTTATTAATGTTATTAAGGAAAAGCCATGCCAACTCATATTGATAAAAATAAATTTAAATCTCTGATTCGAAACCCTCGATTATCCAGTACAGATAAATTATTGATTCAAGATGCCTCTAAGAGTATCAGCGAACTAGAGGCTCAAGTAAAAAAATTAGAAAGCAATTTAAGCTCAGAAACAAAGCTAAAATCTTTGCCTCAAGTAAAAATCTTAATTGAAAAAGAAAAGTCTAAAGAAAAAAAAGTGTATCAAACTAAATTAGCAAAGTTAGATAAAACACTTATATTAAAAGACGCTAGAATTAGCGAACTCACTAATTTGGTTAATTTGACTCGAACCAAGCCTGTTAATAATAAGGAGTTTAATAATTTTATTAGCCACTCGATTACTGAGTTACAAAAATCATTTACTCAAGCCACCTCAGGCTCAGAAACGGATATTTTAATTAGGGATGTTGAAATTGAAGCTCGAGTGATTACGGAAATGAAGAACAATAAACCTGTTTTTATTATCCCTTCTCGGGTGGATATGAAAGAGCTGGGAAGCGAAAACTTTCAAAAATTAAAGTACTCTTTATCGATTGTGCCTAAAGATATTGAGTAACGGTTTTAAATTTTTCTTAACCAACGATCTAATTGGTTAGCAAATGCTTGGCGATCCGCTTGGTTGAGTGGAGCGGGGCCGCCAGTTTGTATTCCGCTGGAACGCATGGTTTCCATAAAATCACGCATGTTCAATTTGGGTTTGATGTTTTCTGCGGTAAACAGTTCTCCTCTTGGACTGAGTGCTAATGCTCCTTTTGTAATCACTTCATCGGCCAGTGGTATATCGCTGGTAATCACTAAATCACCTGCATTTAAGCGTTGAACAATCTCATTATCGGCGACATCAAAGCCTGAACCAACGTGCACAAAGTCAATAAAGGGTGAGGGTGGTATAGAAACGGAGTGGTTGGCGACCAGTGTCATCTCGGTTTCGGTTCGGTTGGCGGCTTTAAACAGTATCTCTTTGATTACAACAGGACATGCATCGGCATCTACCCAAATTTTCATCAGTGCTATCCTTGATAAGGGGGGGGAAAATTTAAATTATACGTGTCTGTGAGTTTTTAGCGTGATTTAGTTAGGGATTTTTGACGGTTTATCGCAAGGTGTTGTAAACTATGCCGATTGCTTATGTTTTTAGAGACCTTTGCACGAGAAGGAGACGTGAGAAAAAAGAGAGGAAATTTGACTGATTGAGGCGGAAAACGCTGGGAATGGCCAGCTATTCACAAGGTTTTCAACAAAAATTAGTCAAATTTTAGCCTTTTTTTATCCGTGCATTCTTTCGTGCAAAAGTCTCTGTAAGCTATCTTTTTTATCCCCCCCCTTCTAAATTTATAGAGACAACTGAATGAAATTTACCGATTTGGGCTTATCTGCCCCGTTACTTGAAGCCATTAACAAACAGGGTTATGACACCCCTTCTCCTATTCAGGCGGGTGCGATTCCTGCGGTGTTAGAGGGTAAAGATGTGATGGCTGCGGCTCAAACGGGAACGGGTAAAACGGCTGGATTTACCTTGCCAGTATTAGAAAATTTGAGTGGGGGTAAAAAAGCTAAGTCGAACCATGTAAGAGCGTTAATTTTAACGCCCACGCGTGAGCTGGCGGCACAGGTGGCTGAAAGTGTTGAGACGTATGGTGCGAATATGCCGATTAGCTCTACGGTGGTATTTGGGGGGGTAAAAATTAACCCGCAAATGATGCGTTTACGTAAAGGTATTGATGTATTGGTGGCGACACCAGGACGACTATTGGATTTGTACAGTCAAAATGCAGTGAAGTTTGATCAACTTGAAATACTGGTATTGGATGAAGCGGACCGTATGTTGGACATGGGCTTTATTCGAGATATTAAAAAGATCATTGCATTGTTGCCACAGAAGCGTCAAACCTTGATGTTTTCGGCGACTTTTTCTGATGATATTCGACGTTTAGCAAAAGGGCTGGTGCATAATCCAGTTGAAATCTCCGTCTCTCCACCTAATACTACGGTAAAAGCGGTTGAACAGTGGATTTGCCCTGTTGATAAAGCGCAAAAATCGGCCTTATTGGTGCATTTAATTAAAGAGAATGTGTGGGATCAAGTGTTGGTGTTTACGCGAACCAAGCATGGTGCTAATAAGCTTACTAAGATTTTAGATAAAGCGGGCATTAAGGCGGCGGCGATTCATGGTAATAAAAGCCAAGGCGCACGTACTCGTGCGTTGGCAGAGTTTAAAGATTATAAAGTTCAAGTACTCGTGGCAACGGATATTGCAGCGCGAGGGATTGATATTGACTTGCTTCCTCATGTGGTGAACTTTGAACTGCCAAATGTACCTGAAGATTATGTACACCGTATTGGTCGTACAGGTCGTGCAGGTTCTAAAGGCGAGGCGGTCTCTTTGGTGAGTGCGGATGAGCTTAAACAGTTAGGTGACATTGAGCGTTTAACGCAAGAGTTGTTAGCGCGTAAAGTGGTACCGGGGTTTGAACCAAGTAATAAATTGCCAGAAACTACGTTAAAGCCAGTTAAGCGTAAACGCCCTAAAAAGAATAATACAAGAGGGCGCGTTGAGCATAAAGATGGTCAACGTTCAGGCGATAATTCTCGAGGCCACCAGCCTAGAGGGCAAAGTAGACGGAAGTAAAGCTTTCTTCCCCCCCCTTTTTTTATTAATGGGTGGCTTTCTGTGGCTGTAAAGCTCATATAGGGGGGGGGAATTTAGATTAGGGCTTACTCGCTCTAATCGATACCTTATCGATATTTTTCAATTTAGATTCTTATGATTTCTACTCTTTTACGATCTATTCGTATCAATGGTTGTACATTTTAGGGTAAACCTCTCTCTTTTTTATGACTTAATGTTTGTGACGTTGTCTTTTAGATTGCTTTTTTTAACTGATTGGTTAAACTATTTAGTTAAATTAATAGGGTTAAGTGAGTTCTAAATGTTAACTGAGTTTAAAAAACCTTCTAAAACAGCTTGTTTAATTCAAAAAGCAGCGACCAATTTGTTTGCCACACACGGTTACGATGGCACAATCATGGATGAGTTGGCGGCGGATACTGGTGTAAATAAAGCCAGTATTTATTATCATTTTGGAAGCAAGCAAGATTTGTATGATACCTGCATGACGCATCTGTTTTCAGGGGTGGCCGATCAGGTAGTGGTGGCGGTAAATCAGCAAGATTCCGTTTGGGAACAGCTGGAAGAGTTTGTTACCTCTTTTGCGGCCGCTATTTATACCAACCCTAATATTTCGATTAGTTTGATGCGAGAAATGGCTTCTGGTGGTGAAAATATGCCAGTAGCTGCTCGCCAACAAATGCAACGTCTCCTATTTTGTTTAAAAGAGATAATTGAAAAAGGGGCGAAGGAGGGCGTGTTAATACCTGTTCAGCCCCTTACTCTGCATGTGATGATTGTGGGCGGGTTAAGTTTGTATGTAAACAGTGCGCCATTGCGGCAGTCCATTGAATCTTCAACCCCCGATCTTTCGGTTCCGGAGATGACAAAAGAGGTGGTTCAAGTGATTAAAAATGGTTTGAGGGGGACTGGTCAATGAAAAAAATAAATAAAATGGTGGAGTCTAAACTCGGGCAGTTAGGGGGAGTGATTGCGCACTATCCCTATCGTTTTATTGTGGCTGTATTGATTGTGGTTATTTTGATTGCATCGAACTTGCCTAAAACAACGATTGATACGTCTACGGAAGGTTTTTTGCATGAAACCTCTCAATCACGTATTGATTACGATGCATTTAGAGATCAGTTTGGTCGTGATGAGAAGGTGGTAGTTGCCATCCAAACAAAAGATGTGTTTAACCTTGACACTTTAGCCAAAATTAAACAGTTGCATAATGAGTTGGCGCAAGAGGTTCCCTATTTATTTGATATTTCATCCATTATTAATGCTCGAAATACCCTTGGAAAGGGGGACTCTTTATTGGTGGATGAGTTACTTAAAACGTGGCCAAAAACTCAGAGTGAAGCGGATGATATTCGAGACCTCGCGATGGCCAATCCTATGTTAGAAAATATATTGCTAAGTGAGGATGGTCGCTTTACGGTAATTGTGCTGGAGTCGAATACTTACAGCAGTTTATCGGGAAATGGTGGGAAAAAACAAGAGGGTAAAGCGGCTGTTTTAGCGGATGAACTGACTGGCTTTGATGATGATTTCAGTTATGAAAGCGTGGGTAAAGAGGGGGCAAGTACATCAAAAACATCAAGTGAAAATCCGCCTTTTATTACCGATAAAGAGAATACTGATATGGTCAATGCGGTGAGTGATATTGTGGCCAAGTATCAGTCAGAGGGCTTTAAGTTGTATGTGGCTGGCTCTCCTTCGGTTACGGCTTTTTTAAAAGAGTCGATGATGAAGGATATGCAAAAATTTGTGTTGATGATTGTTCTGGCAACAGCTTTGATTTTAGCACTGTTATTTCGTCGAGTATCGGGTGTTATTTTACCGTTACTTACCGTTGGATTAGCGGTGATTAGCACAATGGGATTAATGGCTTTAAATGGCACTCCCATTAAAGTGATGACTCAGGTATTGCCCTCTTTTTTATTGGCGGTAGGGGTGGGTGCTTCCATTCATGTATTGGCCATTTTTTATAAAGAGTTTGATGAAACGGGAGACAAGGAGGGGGCGATTCGTCATACGCTGTCGCACTCAGGTTTAGCGATTATTATGACCTCACTTACTACGGCTGCGGGAATGGCTTCATTTATTCCATCAGAGGTGGCACCTGTTTCTGACTTAGGCTTGTTTGCTGCGGCTGGGGTGATGATAGCACTGTTGTTTACGTTAATTTTACTGCCTGCTCTATTGATGGTACTTAACATTAAGCCGCGTATCATTCCAGAGGATCAAGAGCACCACGATAGATTGGATAAGTTTTTAAAACAGGTGGCTAATTTTTCACAGGATCATGCCAAGAAGATTGTTGTGTTTTCGCTTATCTTTATGGCGGTAACCATTGGGTTTGCTTCTAAGATTACCTATTCACATAATCCACTGCTTTGGTTGCCGGCAGACCATGAAACACGTATTGCTACCGAAGTTATTGACCATGAATTACGAGGCAGTATTTCGATTGAACTGATTGTGGATACGGGGATTGAAAATGGGGTATACGATTTAAGTTTGTTGCAAGCCCTTGAACGTTTAACCACGCAGTTAAATACTATTGATACGCAAGACTATTTTGTAGGTAAAGCGGTCAGTGTGGTGGATGTGATTAAAGAGATTCATAAGGCATTGAACCAAAACCGTCCTGAATTTTATGAGCTTCCGACCGATTCAGATCTAATTTCACAAGAGATTTTACTGTTTGAGAATTCAGGTTCAGAGGATTTAGAAGACTTTGTGGACACCCCTTTTTCTAAAGCTAGAATTACCGTAAAAGTGCCTTGGATTGATGCGTTTAAGTATCATGATTTATTGCAACAAGTCGCTGGTTTACTTGAAAAGGAGTTGGGTCAGGACAGTCAGTTGTCGCCCAAAATAAAAGAGCATATTCAGATTACAACCACGGGAATGATTCCTTTACTGGCTGAAACGAGTGCCGCAGCAATCAGCAGCTCAGGCGTGAGTTATATGATCGCTTTTGTAGTAATTGCTTTGATGCTGATTGCATTGTTGTCCAGTGTTAAGTTAGGGCTGTTGAGTATGATTCCAAATTTATTGCCCATCTTTTTTGTATTGGCGGTAATGGTACTATTTGGCTTTCCCCTAGACTTATTTACGATGTTAATTGGTGTGATTGTATTGGGGATTGCGGTGGATGATATTGTGCATTTCATGCACAACTTCCGTCGCTACCATTTACAAGGGATGAGTACTCGCCTAGCGGTTGAAAAAACATTGACATCCACAGGTAGAGCCATGATTATGACTACCGTGGTGTTGTTTATTGGGTTTATGTTATACCTGTTTTCAAGTATGACGAATTTATTTTTATTTGGGCTATTAACAGCTTTGGCATTTGTGATGGCTTTATTGGCGGTGTTTTTATTATCCCCCGCTTTAATGGCTTTGGTTTATACCGATGAGAATGTTTCTAAAGGAGATAAGTGATGGATAAGTTAAGCTTTAAAAAAAGCATTCTATGGACTGTGTTGGGTTGCTGTTTGTGGGGCTCTTTAGCACAAGCAGGTTCGCAAGAAAAAAGTGCAGAAGTGGATGCACGTGAAATTATTTGGGTAACCCCGAGTGAAAAATCGGCCTTATTAGGAGAGATGAGAGGCTTTTTGGAGGCGACACAAAAAATACTGGAAGCCAGTTTAGCAGATGATATGGAGGCGATTGAGACGGCGGCACGAGCTGTCGGGATCAAAATGATGAAAGCAACCCCTAAAGCATTACATGATAAACTCCCTTCGGGGTTTACAGACATAGGCCCTAAAGCGCATATGGGCTTTGAAAGTATTGCTGATGAAGCGGTTGGAATGGGTGATCGAGAAGTGGTGTTAGAGCATCTTGCAGCGTTACAAAAAACATGCAATGGCTGTCACTCTATTTATCGATTTGAGGTGAAATAAAATGAAATCATTATCGAGATATTCGTTATGGGTTTTTATTTTGAGTGCTTTTTTTATGATCTCGGCTCCCAGTATGGCAAGCTCATTAACGGCTGATGAGATTGCACAAAAAGTAGATGAGCGGGATGATGGTGATAATGTCTCCAGTATTTTAGAGATGGTACTGATTGATAAGCATGGGAATCAACGCATTCGTAGTATGCAAAAATTTGAGAAAGACTTTGGTAAGGATACTTACAGCGTTATTTTCTTTTTAGCGCCTAAAGATGTAAAAGATACTGCTTTTTTAACGTTTGACTATGCCGATTCAGGTAGAGATGATGATCAATGGTTGTATTTGCCTGCTTTGCGACAAACTAAGCGCATTGTAAGCAGTGATAAAAGCAGTAGCTTTATGGGGTCTGACTTTTCGTATGCGGATATGACCTCTCGTTCGGTGGATGATTACACCTATAAAATAGCGAAAGAGTCAGAAGTTCGTGGTCATAAAGTTTGGATTATGGAAACCAAACCTAAAACACAGGATACGATTGATGAGACGGGGTATACCAAATCGTATATGTTTGTTCGTCAAGATAATTTTGTGGTGGTACGAGCGATTCATTTTTTGACGGATGGTAAGCGTAAATACATGGATGTAAAACAGTTGCAACAAATTGATGGCATTTGGGTAGCAACGGAAATTGAGATGAAAACCAAAAAAGATAAAATGACGTTGCACTCAACGTTATTAAGGCTCTCTGATATTCAGTTTAATCAAAATTTAAAAGACAGCTTTTTTACGGTACGCCGTATTGAAAAAGGTTTGTAGTAATATTTAAATTAGCCGTATAAAAGGAAGTAAAGAATGGTAAGACCCTTAGTTAAAAAATATGTATTAGGTGCTCTTTTAAGCTGTGTTTTAGGGGGGGCAGTGGTCACACCCTCTATTGCAGCAGATGATCGTGAAGTAATTTGGGTAACGGCAAAAGAAAAATCGATGTTAATGGCAGAGATGCGTGCTTTTTTGCATGCCTCTCAAAAAATATTAGAATCCAATTTATCAGGTGACATGCAAGCCGTTGAAGAGGCGGCAAGGCTTGTTGGTGTCAGTTTATTTAAAGATACACCGGAAGCGATACAGGAAAAGCTTCCTATTACGTTTACGATGATTGGACCTAGAGCTTATATGGGATTTGAAAGCATTGTTGATGAAGCCGTCGGTAGGGGGGATATGAAAGTTATTTTTTCACATCTGGCACAATTACAAAAAAATTGCGTGGCGTGTCATGCTCTGTTTCGATTTGAGGTGAAAGAAGATTAAGGTGTATGTTCAAAAAAAGGGAGTGATGCTTAATTATAGAGCTTGTTTGCTATCACGTATACTTTTGGTTAGCGGGATGGCACTTGTGTCATTCGTAAGTTATGCCGACAGTGATGGGTTAGAAGAGGCATTGTCTGGATTTGATGAAGTTGTTGTGGAGGAAGAGATCGCTTTAGAGGAGGTGCTCTTAGGTTTTGAAGAGGAGGCTCATTCGGTCAAAGAAATGCATGTGAACTTGGCTAAGGTGGCACGTAACCCTCTACAAATTTCAGGACAACTGAGTTTTAATAGTAATTATTCCTATCAAGAAAATGTGCCTAAAATCGGTGATAGTGATTATCAAGGCTTTACAAAATTGCAGTTTGCAGGGCTGTTAGAGTTTGATTATAAAATATCGAAAGAGTGGCAAGCTAAGATAGAGTTAAAAGGGTTTGTTGACCCTATTTATAATGTAAAAGGTCGTTATAACTATTCAACGGATTCATTAAGAACCTATGAGTCTGAATTGGATATTGGTGAGGGGTATTTACTGGGCTCTTTAACAGATGATTTGGATTTAAAGATTGGACGGCAAATTGTGGTTTGGGGTAAGTCAGACTCCCTTCGAGTGACGGATGTCATTAACCCGTTAGATAATCGAGAGTTAGGGCTTGTAGATATTGAAAATTTGCGTTTGCCTGTTCTCATGACGCGTTTAGATTATTATTATGAGGATTGGCAGCTCTCTCTGTTAGCTCAGCATGAGCACCGAGATCCAAAAGAAGCCGCCATTAACAGTGAATATTTTCCCTCCTCTGTGCTTCCGATTCCTCCTGGTGTTCAACTTCCAGATATCTCTTCTCAATCCATACAGTTAGATGAAACGACTTTTTCATTTTCCGCAAATGGACGCTTTGTGGGGTGGGACCTCTCACTTTATGCGGGACGCTTTAAGGACAGCCGCTGGTCTTTTGTGAATAATCAAACAGATCGAGAGTATGGCCTATTTAATATGGTGGGGGCGGCTACCAATGTATTGATGGGGTCTTGGTTATTAAAAGCTGAGCTTGCTTTGCTTAATAGCCTAGCCTATAACACCGTTCCTGAAGAGAAGGATCGAATAGACCTTTTGCTTGGTTTTGAATATAAAGGTATTGCTGATACGACCATTTCACTTGAGTTTGTCGATCGCTATCTTACCGACTATGATCCTGTGATGAAAAATCTACCTGATTTTGTTGATGAACATGAGCTACAAACGGCTTTGAGAGTGTTGTATAACTTTAATCATGATCGTGCTACATTGGGCTATTTAGGGCAGTACTTAGGTAATCAGTTTGAAAAAGGTGGGTTTCACCGTATTTGGCTTGAGTATGAACTGACTCAATCTGTGAATATAACGGGTGGTATCATCGATTATTTGGGGGGTGAAAACCCTGTGTTTGAAGCGATGAAAAACAGTGATAAAGTGTTTGTAGAAGCGAAGTACTTTTTTTAAAAACCTTTAGGTGCCCATTATTATGTGAGGAACCTTTTCTCCCGTTATAATGGGGCTTTATTTTTATAAGGGATGACAGCATGGCGAACATAGGGCAGATAAATCCTTTAAAAGTCGTTAAATTGGTTGAATTTGGTGTGTATGTGGATGGTGGAGAGCTGGGTGAAATTTTGTTGCCTGCTCGTTATGTACCTGACAATACAGAAGTAGGCCAAGTGTTGGACTTGTTTGTTTATTTGGACTCTCAAGACCGTTTAGTGGCCACAACGGATAAACCCTTGGCTTCGGTGGGAGAGGTGGCTTATTTGAGAGTCAACCAAGTGAATCGAACGGGTGCTTTTTTAGATTGGGGCATGCCAAAAGATTTGATGGTGCCTTTTTCTGAACAGCGCGTACCGATGGAAGAGGATCGTTCTTATTGTGTTTATATTTATGTGGACAACACGGGGCGTGTTGCAGCATCCAGTAAGTTAAGCTGGTATTTACATGAAAAAAATGGCGATTTTAAAAGTGGCCAAGAGGTGCGTTTGCAAGTGGTGAGCCGGAGTGATTTAGGTTATACCGCCGTGATTAATGGTACGCATTTGGGGTTGATTCATAGCTCTGATATTTTGCAACCATTACGTATGGGGCAAAAATTAAAAGGCTATATTAAGGGCATTCGTCCCGACCATAAGATTAATTTAAGAATTCAGCGCCATGGTGCGGCAGCTAGAGATGAACTGGGGGAACGTATTTTGGCTTTGTTAGCTGAAAATGGTGGTCAATCCGAGTTAACAGATAAAAGTTCACCAGACGCTATTTTTAAAGAGTACCGTACGAGTAAAGCTAATTATAAAAAGACATTGGGACGTTTGTATAAGGCGAAAAAGATTACGCTTTCTCCAGAAAAGATTACGCTTGTATAAAGTTATTTTATATCGATGCATCGGTAACAACGTATTTGCATAAAACACATGCCGCAAGTCCTTCTTGGGAGTACCACCGACAAGCTTTTCGAATGCCGCATCGTGCAGGCTTTGTGTTTATTTCTTTAATTTCTGCTTTTTGAATGGCAGAGCCAACAGAGCATTTATTGTTATCCCATTGTGCACATTTATCTTTGCCGCATGTCATGGTAAAGCGAAAGTGCTTTTCTGGCTGCTCAATATGTTGAAAGCCAGCTAATAATTCCTCTGTTACCGGAACAACACTGTCTAGGTACTGAACTTCTGCTTGTTCATTTAGAACCCCAAATAAATAGGACTCTTTAGTAAGAGGAGCGCTGGGGCATAACAGATCATCTTTGTTATCTTTCATTTTATTTCTTCCTAAAAATGTTTTTTTAGATGGTTTGTAACTTTAATCGAGTGCTTTACCATTTATTTGTAAAGCACTCTAGTTTAGAAAGTTTCAATTTTTTTTAAATTATTTATTTAAAAGTTCAGGAAGGGATTTATCTAATCCAGCAAACCCTCGCTCTCTTAATATATCAAGGTCTGGGGCAATAATACCTACCCACTCAATATGAGGTACTTTAAAAATATCAGAAATTCTACCAGCGATAACTAAGCCAGAAGGTTTATTAACGGCGGCATATTCTGATAAAACCGCTTCACTGATTTTCATAGAGACTCTATTGGTGGCATCCTCCTTGAGATTGAGTCTTGAAATATCAACTAAAGACGAAGATTTGATTCCTTTAGGGAGTTTTGAGTTTTTCATTTTATTGAGCTCCAAATAGTGATTAAATAAATTTTAAAGTAAGAGTTTCATGAGCTATGACATGGTCGTAAGTATGATGGACATTGTTTTTAGCTACTGGATATACCTTAATATACGTATGTGTTACGTGTCAATTGTTTTATTAACAAGTGCAGTGTAAAAAAGAATATGGGAGAGTGTTAATTGAAATGAAAGCTATAGAGTCATTTTTTCTATTTGATTTCGAATGGCTTTATCGGCACTGATAACGAAGTAAACAATGAGGCCGACGGCAAATATGGCCATCCAGTCATTTAACCCAATGGGGGCGGTGTGGAATAGTTGATTCATGATCGGAATATAGGTTAGGCTGAGTTGAGCACAGGCCATTGCAAAAATCCCCCCCCATATCCACGGGTTACTCAATAGGCCAAGCTTGAACATTGAGTGTTTCAGTGAACGGCAGGTGAGCAGGTAAAATGCTTCACCCACAGCAAATACATTTACCGCAATGGTTCTAGCCTCTTCAATACTCGCACCTTGGTAGAGTGCCCACTTAAAGAGTCCAAAAGCGCCTGCAAAGAGTAAACCGCCGACTAAAAAGATACGAAAGATTAGGCGCCCTTGCAATATAGGCGTGTCGGGTGCCCGAGGGGGCTTGTTCATAATGCCTGGTTCACGGGGTTCAAAGGCGAGGGTAAGCCCTAAAAATACGGCGGCGGTCATGTTGATCCAGAGCGCTTGCACTGGCAGTACCGGCAGTACCATGCCCATTAATACTGCGACCATGATAATCAGTCCTTCGCCAAAATTGGTGGCGAGGATAAAGCTTAAAAATTTAATGAGATTATCCAGTACGCCACGTCCCTCTTCAACGGCTTTCTTAATGGTGGCAAAGTTGTCATCGGTGAGTACCATATCCGCTGCGTCTTTGGCGACGTCGGTTCCTGTCATACCCATAGCGACTCCAATATCCGCTTGTCGTAGTGCGGGAGCATCGTTTACGCCATCACCCGTCATGGCAACAATGTCTCCATTTTTTTGGAGCGCTTGAACCAGTCGTAGTTTTTGTTCTGGAGTGACTCGGGCAAATACGGCGGTTGTTCGTGCTGCGTTAATTAGAGCATCTCCATGCAGCTGTTTAATTTGAGTCCCATTTTTGACGGCTTGGTCGTGAGGGGTTTTGCTTGAAATTAACCCCATTTGTTGGGCAATGGCTCGAGCTGTTTCGGCATGATCACCTGTAATCATCTTGACCTGAATTCCTGCACTTTGGCACTCTTTTATTGCGGTGATGGCTTCTGCCCTTGGTGGATCCATCATGCCTTGAAGTCCTAAAAAAACTAGTCCAGTTTGAATGTCAGAATGTTGAATCTGTTGTGTATTTTCGGGAAATATTTTTTTGGCAAAGGCCAAAATACGCAAGCCTTGTTTGGCCATCCGTTCCACTTGTTCTAAAATGTCACAGGGGTCAAAAGGGGTGGGTATTTGATTATGATCGAGTAGATGTGTGCTGCGCTGCAGTATACTTTCAACCGAACCTTTTATGTAGGCAGTACGCTGAGGTTGGTTCTCTACACTGTGTAGAGTAGCCATGTATTGATGCTGTGATTCGAAGGCTAGGGTGTCCAATCTTGGGTTGTGGTTTAGGTGGGATAGATCATTTAACTCGGCTTTGACTGCAGAAACTAATAAAGCGGCTTCGGTAGGGTCTCCAATAATTGTCCATTGATCCTCTTTGTATTTAAGTTGAGCGTCGTTACAAAGGAGGCCTGCCAACAGTAACTCTGATAGAACAGGTGTTTGAGCTGCGTTGATTGGCTGCTTGTTTTGTAAAATACTTCCTTCTGGTGTGTAACCGGTGCCAGTGACATGATAATAATGATGAGCACACCACAGTTGTTGCACCGTCATTTCGTTACGAGTGAGTGTGCCTGTTTTATCAGAGCAGATAATGGTGGTGCTTCCTAGGGTTTCAACGGCTGGTAGGTGACGAATAATGGCATGACTTTTTGCCATTCGAGCCACGCCAATGGCGAGCGTAATGGTCATGACCGCGGGTAACCCTTCGGGAATCATTGCTACGGCAATGACCACGGAGGCCATAAAGAGGTATTCCCATGTCTCGCCATGCCAGAGCCCTACGCCAAAGGTGATGATTGCGAGCATTAAAATCACCACCAAAAGAATGTGGCTGAAAGTTTTGATTTTACGAGTTAGGGGAGTGGCCAGTAGTTCGGCACTGTTGATAAGTTGAGATATTTGACCTATTTGAGTTTTGTCTCCCGTTGTAACGACGATGCCCTTTGCAGTACCGTAGGTTACCAGTGTGGAGGAGTAGAGCATATTTGTGCGGTCTGCAAGCGGTGTTTCGGGTTGTAAAACGCCTACTTTTTTTTGCACAGGAATCGATTCACCCGTGAGTGCAGATTCATCCACTTGCAATTCACGGCTTTGCAGTAGGCGAATGTCTGCGGGAACTTTATCTCCAGACTGTAATAGAACAATATCACCGGGGACGAGTAATTGTGCATTAATACGCTGTTTTTCACCCGATCGAAGTACACTTGCTTCTGTTATCAGAGCCCTAGAGAGGGCGTCCAACGCACTGAGGGCTTTGTTTTCTTGAATAAAACCGATGATGGCATTGAGCAGTACAACACCAAAGATGACCCCTGCATCCACCCAGCTATCTAAAGAGAGTTTGATTACAATGGCTGCAAGTAAAATATAAACGAGAACTTGGTGAAACTGTTTTAAAAACCGTAAAATAGGCCCTTGTTGTTTTTTCAGTGTGAGGGTGTTTAGGCCGTATTGTGCTTGTTTTTGATCAACTTCTGTTTTATTTAGGCCGTGGGAAGCATGAGGATTAAGTTCATTAAGAATGCTCTCTTTAGAGCAATGGTGCCATAGTTTTTTGTTGGATGACGCCATGTAAAAATGCCTGTTGAAAGAGGGAATTAAAGGGTTTCTTAGAGTCTATTTTATTTGAAGAAGGTAAGTCAAGAAGGTTAGAGGAGAAATGTGTGGGTAAAAAAAGGGGAGGAAAGACTTCTGGCTCAAAGAAAGGCGCTGAAGGATTGGGACGAGTACGGTTGATTGGGGGAGATTGGCGAGGTCGAATACTTCCCGTTTTACAATCGGATGGGTTGCGTCCAACTTCTGATAGAGTACGAGAAACTTTATTTAATTGGTTGCAGTTTGAGATTGCAGGCGCTAATTGTTTGGATGTGTTTGCTGGCAGCGGTGCCTTGGGGCTGGAGGCGTTATCTAGGGGGGCAAAAAAAGTAGTTTTTTTAGAGCTTTCAGTTCCGGTTGCAAAGCAGTTACAAAGCAATATAAATACCCTAAAAGCTACTCATGCTCAGGTTGTACAGGGGGATAGTCTATTATGGCTTGAGTTAGGGGGGGGGGGAAATTTTGATATTGTTTTTATTGATCCTCCTTTTCATCAATCTTTGATGCAAAAAGCTGTGGATAAGTTGTTTACAAGTGGGATACTTTCAGATGAGGTGTCGAAACCGTCTCCATGGTTGTATCTAGAGCAAGAGAATAATTTGGCTTGGCCAACTCTGCCAGAGGGTTGGGAGTGTTATCGAGAGAAAAAGACATCACAAGTACGATTTGGACTATTTAGGTGTGCTTTTTAATGAATGGTTTAGGAGGAGATTAAGATTAGATGAGCGTTAGATTAAGTAACCTTTTTTGAGCGAGTTCCGATCGAGTTTTATTTTAAATTCAAGTAGAATTCCGCTGGTTCAAAAATACGTAGTTAATCTAGTTTTAATAAAAGGTAAAAAATCTCATGAAAAAAATAGCTCTAGTTTCTGTTCTGGTATTGGCTCTTTCTGGTGTGGCTTGTACAAGTAACGATGTTAAAAGTAATAAAGTAAGCTGGGGATATACAGGGGATACTGGCCCTATTCATTGGGGTGATTTATCCTCTGAGTTTGCAACTTGTAAAACGGGTAAAGAGCAGTCTCCTATTGATATTCGCCCAACGGTTGATATCGCTCAATCTGACATTAAGTTTGATTATCAAACTTCTCCGATGACTATTTTGAATAACGGGCATACGGTTCAGGTGAACTTTGAAAAAGGCAGTTCAATCTCTTTTAAAGGGAAAACGTTCAATTTATTACAGGTTCATTTTCATACGCCATCTGAAAACTTATTGATGGGTGAGTCCTATCCTTTAGAAGCGCATTTTGTTCATGCCTCGGATGCGGGTGAATTGGCTGTAGTGGCTGTACTTATTAATGAAGGGCAAGAGAGTGGCTTTATTCAAAAAGTAGTTGACCATATGCCGAGCTCTAAATCTTCAGCCAAAACAATTGAAGGTGTAAGTGTGAGCGCGTTTAATTTTATTCCTTCACAAGATGGACACTTTGGTTTTAAAGGTTCTTTAACTACGCCTCCATGTTCAGAAGGGGTTCAATGGTTAATGATGAAAACACAAACGACGGCGTCTAAAGCACAGATTGATGCATTACACGCGGTTATGCATGATAACAACCGTCCTGTTCAGCCTACAAATGGCCGAACTGTGGGGAGTGTCTAAATAATACTTCTATCTTTATTAAAAGTTGCAGCACGGCCTGCAGCTTTTATCTTTTGCCTTAAATCTCCCCCCCCCCTTTTTTTACCTTTCTATACGATTCCTTTTTCTTTTATATGTTCATTTTGGATTCTCAGTTAGAATACCTGCGTGAATTATCTATTTGATAGGAGTGAAAATGTCTATTGTTGCAGTATATCCAGGAACCTTTGACCCGATTACCGAGGGGCATATGGATTTAATTAAGCGTGCAGCACGGTTTTATGATCGTTTGATTATTGCTGTGGCAGATAATCGCAGTAAAAATACTCTGTTTACTCTAGAAGAACGAATCGCTTTGGTGAATGAAGTACTTGCCGATTTTGAGAATGTAGAGGTGCGTGGTTTTAATACACTGTTGGTCGATTTTGTGCATGAAGTAGGGGGGAATGTGTTATTGCGTGGTTTGCGTGCGGTGTCTGATTTTGAGTATGAGTTTCAATTGGCGTCCATGAACCGTAAATTGGCTCCAGAAATTGAGACAATGTTTATGACGCCAGCCGAGCAGTATGCGTTCATTTCTTCGAGTTTAGTAAAAGAGGTATCGGCATTGAGTGGTGATGTGTCCGCGTTTGTTCACCCTTTGGTAGAGAGAGCTTTAAAAGATAAGTGTTAAGTTAAATTAGGATTGCCTTAATAAATCTCATGCATTTGGGTTTCGAGTAAATACGGTACTTGAATTTGTTTTCCACCTTTTTGGTGAATCATAAGAGTGATTTTCCATTGCATTTTTTCCACGGTACAAAAGGCAAGCATGGTGGATCCAATATAGCGCCCTGTGCCTCCATCAGGAATTAACGTTACACGGTTATAGCCCATATACATATTAGCTCCTGAAATATCCAGCTCGATTTTTTCTGCTTGAATATTTTTTACGGTAAGCTCAATGCCTAATGGCATTGCAATGGGGATAGGATCGGGGCTAATTTTCAAACTTACCGATTGTTCTCCATTGCTGGCTAAGCAGGCTTGATTGTGTAAACTGCAATCTTCGACCATAGGCCATACGGTGATGTTTTCATCGGGTGTTTGATTGTTGCATGCGGTTAATAAAAGATAAGATAGAAGAAATAGAGTGTATTTAAAGGCAGGCTTAAAGAGAGGCATGAGTAATGGTGTATTTAGCTTTAACATGCTTGCATCATACTGCCTTTTAGAGGCTTGCTCAATAGATTTATTTACGCATTAATTTGAGTGCTAAAATAGCGGTAATTTTTGATTGGATAAACTAGAGTTATATGCGTAAAAAAATACTGTTCTTATTTGTATTACTGGGATTCGTATTGAGCTCCCAAGTATCAGTGGCCAATACGGTTCGTATTGCGGTTGCGTCAAATTTTTTAGCCCCCTTAAAGAGTTTAGCTAAAGAGTTTACAAATCAAACCGGTATTCGTGTTTATATTTCAAATGGCGCTAGCGGTATGTTGTACGCTAAAATTAAACGGGGCGCACCTTATGACCTTTTTTTTTCAGCCGATTCTTTACGACCTCAGAAGCTTGAAAAAGAGGGGTTGATTGAGAAAGGAAGCCGTTTTACCTATGTAACAGGTCGTTTGGTAGCATGGTCTCCCGAAGACACAAAATTATCAGCTGATTTATCTAAGCTTAACCCTCAAAATCCTGCTCTACGGTTTTTGGCAGTGGCCAACCCCAAAACGGCTCCCTATGGTGTGGCCGCCATTGCTGTATTAAAGCACTATGGGTTATATGAATCCCTGCGATCACAAAAAAAAATTGCACTAGGCGAAAGCGTGGGTAAGGCTTATCAATATACAGTAACAGGCAATGCTCAAATAGGATTGATTGCACAGTCGTATGTGCGTAACCCTAAGCACCCTGTTCGTGGTCAAGTGTTTTATATCCCATCCAATATTTACCCCCCCCTAAATCAGCAGGCCATTATTGTAAAGGGTAGAAAAACTGTTGCAGTTACTCAATTTTTAACTTTTTTTCATTCTGATCGTGTTCAAAAGCAGTTGTTGTCGTTGGGGTATGACGTACCCTTTATGAAGGATGGTTTGTAATGTTTCTATACTTGGGGGGCAAGGATGTTTGAGTTGCTGGACTGGCAGCCGTTATGGATTACCTTGCAAGTAGCGCTTTATACTACCGTGATTTTGATTGTAATAGGTACTCCGTTGGCGTTATGGATGGCTCAAATTAGAGGATCTAAAAAAGCACTGTTTGAGGCGATGGTCGCACTGCCTTTAGTTTTACCTCCCACTGTATTAGGTTTTTATTTATTGGTGACCATTGGGCCAGGCGGTCCGATAGGTGATTTATGGGCTTCTTTTGGTTTTGCGCCTTTAACCTTTTCAATGTCGGGTTTGGTCATCGGATCCGTTCTCTACTCGCTTCCTTTTGCGGTACAACCATTAATGCAAGGTTTTGAGCAGCTTGGCAAGCGTCCTGTGGATGTGGCATCGACGCTGGGTGCAGGGCCTGTGGATCGATTCTTCAGTATCATTTTACCTTTAACACGTCGCCATTATTTAGTAGCGGCGACTTTAACCTTTGCTCATACTGTGGGAGAGTTTGGAGTCATTTTAATGATAGGGGGGAATATACCTGGGGTTACTCAGGTGGCTTCCATTGCGGTTTACGATCATGTTGAGGCGTTAGAGTATTCTCAAGCACATGTGTTATCAGCGATCATGTTAGTGATGAGTCTTCTGGTCTTGACTATTGTGTATGGACTTAATCGAAAAATGGAAGTTAAGAGTAAACAAGGTGGCACAAGTTGAGTTTAAAAGGGTGTTTGAATTTAAATTTAGGAACATTTTCTTTAGACACGGGGAACTTTAATTTTCCTAAAAAGGGCGTGACAGCTATTTTTGGTCGTTCAGGTTCGGGTAAGACGACATTGTTACGCTGTTTAGCCGGGCTTGAAGTGAATGTATCGGGTGAACTCTTCTTTCATAATCAAGCTTGGCTAAAAGAGGGGGAGCAAACCCCTATTCATAAACGTAAGTTAGCCTATGTGTTTCAAGAGGCCAATTTGTTTACACACCTGACAGTAGAAGGCAATTTACGTTATGGGCTTAAGCGTCACAAAGTGTCTATGGATGGTGACGTTCATATTCATTTTGATCAAGTGGTTCGGTGGTTAACCTTAACAGAGCTATTACAGCGAGACCCCCATACCTTATCCGGAGGGGAAAGGCAGCGAGTAGCTATTGGACGCGCTTTACTCTCGCAACCTAAGATTTTGTTAATGGATGAACCGATGGCATCACTGGACTTATTTGCTAAGCGAGAAATTTTACCGTACTTAGAGCGTTTAAGAGATGAGCTAGAGATCCCTATTATATATGTGACACACTCCCCTGAAGAAGTTGAGCGCTTGGCGGACTTTGTTTTATTTATGGAGCAGGGGCGAATTACTCATTTTGAAGAGATCGAACAAGCACTGAATCGAAGTGAAACGCCGTTGTATCAAGAAGAGAACCCGCGTTCCGTTTTGAGTGCTGAGGTAGCGTACCATGATGAGCAAGATGGCTTGAGTTGTTTAAGGGTTGGCAGAGATTTTTTGTGGGTACCCATTCTCTCTAAAAGAGAGGGGGAGAGTGTTCGGATTGTTGTTTCAGCTCAGCAAATTAGTTTATTGGCAGAGAAGCCTGAAAAAAGTTCGGTATTAAACCACTTGATTGTTACCGTTAAATCGATTGACGATGAGAGTGGTTACAGTGTGCTTGTGCATTTAGCGATAAAAGATAGTCCGTGGCCTCTTTTAGCAAAAATAACAAAGCGCTCGTTACGGCGCCTTGAATTGAAAGAGGGACAAGAGTGGATTGCTGCGATTAAGTCTGTTTCCATCTTGAATTAGTCGAATTTGTGGATAATTTTGTGGATAACAGATGTACAAAGCGGCCATGCACTAAAAAGAGCAATAAAAGTCAAAAAAAGTAGGAATAGGGGTTGCGTTGTAAGCTGTATTGGTTAGAATACGCCCCGTTCCGAAGCAAAGGGCTTTCAAGTAAAGAAGGCCAGCAAGAAGCTTT
>WFQP01000060.1 GCA_015487015.1 Thiomicrorhabdus sp. | reverse complement strand
TTTTGTGCAAAAATTTCCCAATCCTGAAATATTGATTCCACGATATTTACAAGGCGAAACCTTAATCGAAGCCTATTGGAAATCGGTACTGCAACCCAGTGAAGGACTGTTTATAGGAGAACCGTTAGCTCGGCCTTATGACTTATTCAAGATATCTGTGAGTAATAACACACTTACCATTATCACCAACCGATTAAAAAAAGGAAGAAACTACCAAGTACAGGAGTGGGATCTAAAAAGAAAGCACTTTAAACCGATTAAAAGCAAGATAAATTACAATGAACAAAAGGGAATCACCATCATTCAGATAAAAAAACCGTTAGCCCAAAAATATAAAATTATTGAGCCAGTTTAAATTCAATAAGCATTCTTATTCACAAACCCTTTAAATAAAGTCCAAAAAATAATTTTGATATCAAACCAAATGGTCCAGTGACGAATGTAATCTAAATCATATTCAACCCGTTTTTCCATTTTTTCAAGCGTATCCGTCTCTCCACGCCAGCCATTGATTTGTGCCCAGCCCGTAATGCCAGGGCGAACTTTATGGCGTAACATGTAGTAGTCTACTCGCTTACGGTACTCTTCATTATGCGCCACCGCATGCGGTCTTGGGCCAACAACCGACATATCGCCCATTAATACATTAAAAAATTGTGGTAACTCATCCAGTGATGTTTTACGCAAGAAGCCACCAACCTTCGTAATACGACTATCATTTTTAGTGGCCTGCTTTACCACGCTGTCGTTATCCATAACGCTCATAGAACGAAACTTATACACCCCAATGCGCTTACCATCTAACCCGTAACGATCTTGACGAAAAAGCACGGGGCCTTTTGAATTCAACTTAATTGCAACCGCAATACCTAATAAAATAGGCGACAATCCAATCAAAGCACAACTACTAAATACAATATCAAACGTACGCTTATAAAAATCTTTCATGCCTGAGATGGGCGATTCAAAAACACTGATTGTATCCAATCCACCTACACGCCCCACATTCCCTTGCATCAAATTATTTAATAAAAAGTTGGGAACCATATACACATCAATTGTAGTGTCACCCAAAGCATGGATCATCTCAGCAATTCGCTTTTCGGCAGATAAAGGTAAACAAATATACACACTGTCAATTTCATTACGCTGCGCCATTTCAATCGCTTGTGCAACCGTTCCAATCAGTTGATTCGTATCCCCTTCTAAGCGTTTCACATCCCGATCATCAAAAAAACCTATACACTTAAAGCCTAGCTCGGGATGCTTCTGAACCTCATTAAATAACTTTCTTCCCGTCGAGGTCATTCCAACAACAGCCACCTTGCGTAAATGGTGCCCCTGAGCATAACAACGTTGTTTAATTTTTCGATACAATAAACGCCAACCAACCAGCCCTACTAAAGAAACGACATACCAAACAGCTAACACCAAACGAGAATAGTTATGTGCTTCCTTAGTTAAAAAGAGAATTAATATAATCAACAATGAAGTAAGGCTTAACACAAAGAAAAGCCATAAAAATTGCTGTGTAAATAAATTTAACCGTAAAGGTTGATAGAGTTGAACGGACTGTGCTGTATAAGAAAAAACCAATAAACTTGCAATGAGCAGCAATAAATAATCTTTACTAAACGAAACCCCATATAGAGTCATAACTGTCCAAAAAGACAACACTAAAACCAATACATCAAGCACGCGAAACATAGAGGTTGAGCTTTCTCGAACTTGTAAATTGGAGTTACGTTGAATCACTAAATAAATACCCTTTGGTTACACAAAACAAACTGTCACTATTTTTTTTGAATCTTTTTTTCCCAAGCCCAAGCATGACGGATAATGGTTTCTAAGTCTGCATATTCAGGTGTCCAATTTAAGACTTCTTTCGCTAAAGTGGCATCAGCCACTAAAACTGCAGGATCACCAGAACGACGCTCTCCTGTTTTTACCACCAAAGAACAGCCATCTTTCGAAACCACTTTTTGCACCACATCAATCACTTGTTGTACAGAAAACCCCTGACCATTCCCTAAATTATACGCCAATGCCCCTGATTTTTTACCCGATACAATCAGTTTCAATGCCAACGCATGTGCCGAACACAAATCTTGAATATGAATATAATCCCGAATACAGGTACCATCTTCCGTATCGTAATCTCTTCCAAATACCGTAATAGACTCTCTACGACCAGAGGCCGCCTGTAAGATAAGCGGAATTAAATGCGTTTCAGGATCATGACACTCGCCTAACTCCCCTTTTGGATCGGCACCACACGCATTAAAATAACGCAAACAAACCGAGTTTAAACCATACGCAGAAGCATAATCTTGTAAAACCCGCTCCACCATTAACTTGCTTGCACCGTAAGGATTAATTGGCACTTGAGGGTGTTTTTCATCAATGGGTGAATACTCTGGCTCACCAAAGGTTGCCGCTGTAGAGGAAAAAATAAAATGCTTCACATTGTGACGAACCATCACATCCAGCAAGTTTAAAGTATTGCTCATGTTATTACGATAATACTTGGAAGGATGCACCATTGACTCGCCAACCAAGCTGTTTGCCGCAAAATGCATGACACCATCAAAAGACTCTTG
>WFQP01000059.1 GCA_015487015.1 Thiomicrorhabdus sp. | reverse complement strand
CCTATTTTCAAATAGGCTTTTATTTGGTATCGTTCGTCTATGGTCAACTGTTTATAGTTCATTGCAATTTCCTGTGGTAAGAAAATTAGCATTCTATTTCAGTTGGCCTCTTTTCTTACAAGTTAATTGCACTTATTATGCGAATTCAAGTTTAAGAAAGTTAATTTTTAGGTGTATTATCGCTATAAACACAAACATTCCACTTTTCTGCTAAGCCATCACTTGCAAGGCAGTAAGTCTCAAAAAAATGTATAATTTCTGGACGTTTACAGTGTGCTTCAAAGGCTTCCATATTTTGCCAAATTTCATTAAATACAATTGAAAAGCTTTTACCTTCGGCAAATGGGCTCATAATTTGATGAGTAACGATGTACTGTAGGCAGCCGTCTTCACGGATTGTATTGGGTTCTAATGATTGCAATACATTAAACAGTTCGGTTTCTTTTCCCGGTTTTGCTTGAAATTGCGCCAGACAATAAACTTTTGATGACATGTTTTTTTCTCCTTAGTTTTAAAATTTTCTGCTTTATTTTAAACACTTGTTCATATAAAGGTCTCTATGAATCAAAGAATGATTAAAAGTATCGTATTATGGGTATTTAAAAAAGGGGTTAAACAACCAAAGTACTTTTTGCTCATTTTGTTAGCGATTGTATTATGGTTTATTTATAGTTATGGCCTTGTAAAGCCGATAACAGTCAGTACAACACCTTATTTAGGCTTGCCAAAGATCGTCTCAGGTGCAGCAAATCAGGGTGAGTCTCATATACTAGAAAATGAAGGCTATATGCTTGAATACTCAGAACAACTTGCGAACCCTTTATGGGTAACCTATTACGTGGGTGAAAAGCATTTTAAGGTTGGAAAGCGTCCTAGATTTACTGTTGATATGCGTTCAAATGCAAAAATAAGCCATGGGGATTATACTCGTTCAGGGTATACAAGAGGGCATTTGGCACCTAACTATGTGATTGCCAGTCGTTATGGAAAAAAAGCGCAAAAAGAGGCTTTTTTAATGACGAATATATCGCCGCAAAAAGCACTGTTAAATCAAAAATCTTGGCAACGTTTAGAAGAGATTGTTGCCAATGATTTTTCAGAGTGGCACGATGGATTTTGGGTGATAACAGGGCCTATTTTTGATAAATCTTTCCAAACGCTTAAAGGAACAAAGGTCGCAATTCCTAAAGCATTTTATAAGATATTAATTAAGCCAAATGACAATCCGTCCTCTATCATGGCTTTGGCGTTTATTTTTCAACAAAATGCCAAACCCAATGCAAGCTTAATGTCATTTGTAACCTCAATTGATGAGGTAGAAAAACAGAGTGGTATTGATTTTTTTTCTGAGTTAGAAGACCCTGTTGAAGATGTTTTAGAGGCAAAAAAGACGCCCCAATTATGGCGCTTGCCAGAAGTGGCCAATCGTCCATCTCGATATTGAAAAATATTTAGAGATAAAACCAAGTAGAATAAGGGAAACCTCTCATTATTTAGAGATGCCCTAAGTTCTTATAAAGAATAATTGAAGCCGTGGAGACGATTCATGCTTGACGATGTAATAGCGATGTTAGAGCAACAACCTGATTTAAGTAACATCCGCAAGGTGAGCACTGGGGATTATGCGTCTGTTTATAAAGGAACGTTTGAATCAGAGCAGGGAAAGAAGAAACAACTTATTCGTGTGATTCATGATATTAGAAACTATCACGCCATTAAAAGAGAGAAAGATTTATTAACCTATTTAAATCAATACCCAGAATTTTCTCGTTTTAATGAAATTCGTAAAGTAGGGTTTTATTATTTACAGTTATTTGACTATGCTGGCAGTCGAAACCTAACCAAATACGTTAAGAAAAAAGGGTCTTTATCCTCTAAAAAGACTAAAAAATTACTCGCATCTATCTTGGCCTCTTTAAAAAAAGTACATAAATTAACCTTTGTGCATGGTGCAATTTGTCCTGATAATATTGTAATGGGCAAGCCCCCTGTTTTAATAAATTGGTCACATGCGATTCCTGCGTTAAGTTCGTTTGATTCTGAAGTGATTACAGGTGATTTACGTTACTGTCCACCAGAGCGCTTAAATGGCACTCTGGATGAAAAGAGTGATATTTATTCATTAGGCTGCACACTTTATTTTGCGTTAACGGGTAAGCATATTTATCTGTTAAAAAAATCGGAAGAAAATGCACGCTACTTGTGGGCGCATGCACATCACACGATACGTAAACTTAATCGTTTGCCTATTTTTTGGCGTTATTTAATTATTTGGATGACACAAAAACAGCCTGAAAAACGTCCTAATTTAAAAGAATTAAGCATTTGGATTAAAGATGAAACAGTACCTGATTGGGTGCGTAAAGAGTCGATTATTGTTGAAAGCTCTTTCCCAGAAAATCCATTAAGCCAGCTTGCAGATGAGCATTATTTATACCCAATTTTTAAACAAGCGCTTTATTATGAAGCCACGGGCGATTTAGAGAATGCCTTTAACCTTTATGAGAACTGTGCTTTTAGGGGCTATTCAAGAGCAGAGAATAACCTTGGGTTAATGTATGAAAATGGTCTTCCTGTTCGAAAATCGTATGCGATGGCAGCCAATATGTATGAGCAAGCCTATCGTAAAGGCAATCCTTTTGCTGCCTATAATTTAGCACGTCTTTTTGAAAAAGGGTTCGGCATGCCTGTTAACTTAGGGCAAGCATTGAAACTGTATGAGTTTTCAGCGTTAAGAGGTCATTTAAAAGCGCAATATGCTCTGGGCCTTATGTATCAGAAAGGGCTGGGGACAGAACAAAACTTAGACCAAGCGCGGTATTGGTTTTATTTAGCGGCACATTATGGCCATGAACCTTCGAAATTAGTCCTTAAAAAAGGACTCTAATTAGAGCTGTTTTTAAGTAATAAGGAAAATTCTAATAGCCATTCATGTAACACAGGAAAATTGGAGTGGCTTAGTTGAATAGCCTCTTTTAAAGAGTGTTTGGTAAGCGAGAGGCCTGCACTGCCGCAGGCGGCCTTGATAAGGTAAAGAATTTCGGCTTTGGTAAAACGAGGGTTGGCTAAAAAATAAGTGGTTTTGGCTAGAATTGTTGCATTTAAAATGGCATACCACTCTTTATTGGGTACTTGATGTTCATTTAAGAGTGCTTCATCTGGTATATTTTTTTGCCACATGGACAGTAGCTCAGCTAAAGAGAGTGAGTTAAGTAGCCCCTCAGCCACATCCCTTGCCTTAGGGAACAGCTGCAACAAGAGTGTTTTTTCATATTTATTTTCAAGTAATTGCATGAGCTAAGAGTCAGTTTAAGCCTTTTCAAGGAAGTTAAGTAAAGATGATTTAAGCTGTTAGAATAATGTTTTATCAAGAAGGTGTAAAGCCATGAGTGGTTTTTACATTTACTCACTTTTACGCTTTATTTATAAAGAGACTTTTGCATCTAAAAGTCTCATAAAGTTTTAGAGAACAATTGTTTATGTCACAGCATCCCCTTACTCAATATTTAGATTCCGTCCCCGACTTTCCAAAGCCAGGTGTTTTATTCAGTGATATTTCTCCCCTTTTAAAAGATCATTTTCAAGAAACCATCGATGCCATGAGTGCACTTTTTTCAGAAGAAGAGTGGGCACAAGTTGACTACTTAGCAGGTATTGAATCGCGAGGTTTTATTTTTGCTTCCGCACTGGCCTATAAACATAATAAAGGCATTGTAAAAGTTAGAAAACAAGGCAAGCTTCCAAATGTGTGTGCCTCGGTGGGGTACAGTCTAGAGTACGGAACCGATTGTTTAGAGATGCAGAAAGGGGATGGTAAAAAGGTTGTGCTTTTTGATGACTTGATTGCCACAGGAGGATCAATGGGCGCGGCGGCGGAATTGTGTGAAAAAGTGGGTTATGATCTTTTTGGCATGGCGTGTTTAATTGATTTAGCCTCCTTAAATAGCTTTAAGTATCACGACATGACCGTTCGCTCAGTCATTCAATTTCATGATTAACTCCCACTTTAAATAGGCCGATAGAATGCGCATACCACGACTTACGAAAAGTATCTTTTTAGATCAATTTTTATTTATGCAGGGTGCTGGGGTATTAATTGGCCTGAGTTTTCCATATTTTTTGGTTTGGTATGGATTTGAAGAAGATATGGTTCTGCACTGGGACTTCTTTTTAGCGACACAAATTGCAGGGCAGTCGGTTGGGCTACTGAGCTTCTTATTGATTTCTATGGTCATTCGTCCTCATTTAAAGTTGCTGTCTTTAAAAATGTCTGGCATTGCACAGGGGCTTAAGAAAAAATCGCCCGATGACGAAAGCATGAATGATATCGCATTGCGAAAAATTGACATTGTTTCCAATGATGAAATAGGGGTGAGTGCAAAAGCCTATAACAAAATGCTGAAATCCTTAATGCAAGCCAATGAAATTGAAGCAGTGTATACAAAGTTTTCAAAAGTGATGTCAGAAAACTTAGATGTTGAAGTATTGGCTGATGAAACTCTGTCGCTTTTGGTTCACTCTACTAATATTGATGCGGGTGCGATCATTATTTCTAAAAAAGGGGAGATGAAGCTGATTGCTTCAAAAGGTATTTTAGAAAGTGAGACGTTATTAGAGCATGATGTGGTATGTAAGAGCATTGCAAAAGGCCAAGCTGAGCGTATTAAAGTGCCTAAAAACATTAAAATTGATGGTGTGTTAACGCACTTTTTTCCATCCGAAGTATTTATTGAACCCATTGAATTTAAAGGCATTAATTTAGGGGTTTTAATTGCGGCAACCGGTGCGAATATAGCGGATGAGCATACTGAGCGCTTATTAGAGTTATTCAGTCGAAGTATTGGGTTAGCCATTAATAATGCCATGACCCATTCTAAATTTCAGCATTTAGCTGCTATTGATGGGTTAACTGAAATTTATAACCGACGGTTTGGTATGGATCGTTTGAAAGAGGATTTTTCACGTGCCATTCGAGACAGTGCTAATTTAAGTGTTGCGATGGTCGATATTGATCACTTTAAAAAGGTCAACGATACCTATGGTCATTTAGTGGGTGATAAAGCCATTATATTGACGACCAGTATTATCAAAAGTTCTTTGCGTGATGGGGATATTGTGATTCGTTATGGCGGAGAGGAGTTCCTTATTATTTTGCATGGTGCTAACTCTGAAGATGCAATGACGGTCTGTGAACGCATTCGCCATAAAGTGAGCGACTCTATTTTAAAAGAGGGTGACCAACAAATTCATTTATCCGTCAGTATTGGAATCTCTTCGTACCCTGAGCAGTCTGTCTCTAAAGAGGTGGAGCTCATTGATATGGCAGACCAAGCACTTTACCATGCTAAAAATAATGGACGGAATCAAGTGATTCGTTTTGGTGCCGTGGCAGAATAATTGAGTGGATATAGGGGGGGGAATTATTCGAGATGCATCATCGCTGTTGGTTAGACCCAGCCAACCTCTTGTTCCGTAAGGGCCCTAAATTCGCCTAATTTGAGTTTAGGGTCTAGCGTAATCTTTCCTACCTTTTCTCGATGCAATGCTACCACTCGGTTTCCAACCGCTGCATACATGCGTTTAACCTGATGATAACGCCCTTCATAAATAGTTAATCGAGATATTTTTTCAGAAATAACCTCCAGTTGTGCAGGACTGGTCGTAACATCTTCTGTTTTAAAATAGATCCCCTCTGCAAAACGTTGTGCCGTTGTCGGTGAGAGGGCATAGGCCGTTTCTACTAAATACACTTTGGGTATTTGCAGTGTTCCAATGGGTTTCAGCTCGGTGAGTTTTCGAGACCATTTTCCATTATTCGTTACAATTAATAGTCCCGTCGTAGCACGGTCAAGCCGTCCAGCGATGTGTAAATCCGCCGTTTCCATTCCCGTAAATAACTCGAGTGCGGTAGGGTGAACAGGGTCGGTGGTTGCACTCAAAATCCCCGCAGGTTTATTGAGCATGTAATACCGTGGTGTGGCATATTGAATGGTTTTTCCCTGAACTTCAATCCGGGAAAACTCGGTGATAGGGGTAGAACGGTGGTGGACGATGTTACCATCCACTTTAACCTGTTGTTGAGAGAGCAACCGTAAAACGACTTTGCGACTGTAGTTTGCTTGTTTACAAAGAAAACGGTCTAAGTTCACGGTTGTCTCTTAATCGAGGGGGGGAATGTTTAGGCTTGTTCTATATAGAGTTTAGCTCGTGCTACGGCTGCTCTTACTTGGTTGGGTGCGGTGCCACCTAAGTGGTCACGTGCGGCCACAGAGCCTTCCAGCGTTAACACCTCAAAGACATCTTCGGTGATCTTATCGCAAAAGCCCTGCAAGGTGTCTAATGACATTTCAGAGAGATCTTGCCCTGTTTTGATTCCGTGTGCCACAGCCAATCCCACAACCTCGTGTGAGTCACGAAATGCCAAGCCTTTGCCCACTAAATAATCGGCTAAATCTGTTGCCGTTGAAAAGCCTCGTTTAGCCGCTTCGTAGGTCATCTCTTTTTGCACTAAAATAGCAGGAATCATATCGGCAAAGGCACGTAAGCTCCCACGTACGGTATCAACGGTATCAAACAGTGGTTCTTTGTCCTCTTGGTTGTCTTTGTTGTACGCCAGTGGTTGTGACTTCATTAAAGTAAGCAAGCTCATTAAGTGGCCATATACGCGCCCTGTTTTACCGCGTACTAATTCTGGAACATCGGGGTTTTTCTTTTGCGGCATAATGGAGGAGCCAGTGCAAAAACGGTCAGGTAGATCAATAAATTGAAACTGTGCCGAAGACCACAAGACCAACTCTTCAGAAAAACGTGATAAGTGCATCATTAAGGTGGCGGCAAAGGCGGTAAACTCAATTGCGAAATCACGGTCGGATACACCGTCTAACGAGTTTTCGGTAATGCGCTCAAAACCCAGTAACGTCGCAGTAAATTCACGGTCGATTGGGTAGGTTGTGCCGGCCAGTGCTGCCGAGCCGAGTGGTAGGGTGTTCACACGTTTACGGCAATCTTGTAAGCGCTCCACATCACGTTTAATCATCTCAAACCACGCCAGCATGTGGTGTCCAAAGGTCACCGGTTGCGCAGTTTGTAAGTGAGTAAAGCCTGGCATAATGGTATCGGCTTCGCGTTCAGCCAGTTGAATCATCCCCGCTTGCAGACGTTTAAGCTCGGGCAGAATCAAATCGATTTCATCTCGAATATACAAACGAATATCGGTGGCTACTTGATCATTTCGTGAACGCCCTGTATGCAATTTTTTACCAGTAATACCAATCAAGCTTGTTAAACGCGCTTCGATATTCATGTGAATATCTTCTTGTTGAATGGACCAGTTAAACTCGCCCGCTTCAATTTCAGTCTGAATTTGTTGCAATCCGTTAATAATCTCTCTTAACTCCGTCTCGTTTAAAATGCCCACTTTGGTCAGCATTTTAGCGTGCGCAATTGAGCCTTGAATATCTTGACGATACATGCGTTTATCAAATTGAATGGAGGCGGTAAAGGCCTCTACAAAAGCATCGGTGGATTCGCTAAAGCGTGCGCTGGAAAGTTTTTCTTGGTTGTGTTCGTTGCTCATTGGGTTCTCGTTTGAAGGTATAACAATTCAGGGGTGGTAGGGATGCGTTTCGTTAGTCCCATTGTTTGGTAAGCGGTGTTTAAGCGTTGGTGAATCAGGCCAGAATACAGGGTAATTTCAGAAATGCCAACAATTCTAGGGGCGACCTCTTTCCCTGAGGCATCTACAAATAAAACAGTGGGCGTTAAATCAGCATTTAATTGGTACGCCCATTGAGATTTTTTAATCGCACGACCATTCCAATCTGGAATAGGCTTGGGTTCATCAATACCCACATGGCGCATAATCACCACTTTTTCGTCGTATAAACCGCTTAATATCATTGGGTTTAACACCTCTTCAATCAGCAGTTTACAATACTCACAGGACTCTGCGCTAAACATCAATAATATGGGTAGCTGCTTTTGTTGTGCCTGTTTTCCTAAACTTTGTAGGTTCGTTACTTCTTTAAACTGGACCTTTTGGGGTGCGGGTAAATTTGACTGTGCCAGCGCTGAATGACAGCTAAAGACACTGAAAATGACAAGTAGAAGTAGGGGGGGGGAAAATAAAGCGTTCATAAGGTGTTATTTTAACGAAAACTTTAGGGTAATTTTCAGTAAAATGGGAACATTGTTTAAATTAGCGCGTTCGGTTCAATTTTTGCCCGAACATTAACTTGGAAAACAGCATGAAAAAAAACTTGAGAATTGCAACACGCAAAAGCCCACTGGCCATGTGGCAAGCCGAATTTGTCAAAGCAGAGCTGGAAAAAGTATACCCAGAGCTTGAAATTATCCTACTTCCAATGTCCACAAAGGGCGATAAAATTTTAGATGTGCCACTTGCTAAAATTGGGGGCAAAGGTCTGTTTACGAAAGAGTTGGAAGATCGCATGATGGATGGCGATGCTGATATTGCCATTCATTCCATGAAAGACGTTCCGATGGAACTGCCAGAAGGGTTTGCACTGGGTGCGTTATTAGAGCGTCATGCACCGACTGATGCATTTATTTCAAACCAGTACGCAACGTTTGATGAGTTACCACAAGGTGCCATTTTGGGTACCTCGAGTTTGCGTCGAAAAGCACAGCTGATAGCGGTACGTCCTGATTTAGATGTACGTGACTTGCGTGGAAATGTTGGTACTCGTTTAGGAAAACTGGATGCGGGAGAGTACGATGCGATTGTATTGGCCACGTCGGGTCTACAGCGTTTAGGCTTAGGTGAGCGTATTCGCCATGAAATTTCGCCCGAAGTCTGCTTACCTGCGGTAACACAAGGCACCTTAGGGATTGAGTATTTTTCGAAAGACACTGAGACCTTAGATATTATTCGTGTGTTAAATCATGATGACTCTGAAATTAGAGCACTGGCCGAACGAGCCATGAACCATCGTTTAGAGGGCGGTTGTCAAGTGCCTATTGGTGTTTTTGCAGAACTGGAAGGCGATCAAATTTTCATTCGAGGGTTAGTAGGCTCATTAGATGGCACAGAAATCTTAACCGCCAATATTAAAGGGCCAAAATCCGATGCGCAAGCACTGGGCGTAGCTCTGGCCGAAAAATTACTGGATCAAGGTGCCAAAGCCATTTTAGATGAAGTGTACGCCTCTGACCTACACAAAGGGTAACGTATTTGTCTGATTTGCATTCGCTGACACTCTTAAATACCCGGCCTTCGCACCAAGCGGAGGCTTTATCTAAAGCGGTTAAAACACATCATGGGCAGGTGATTGTCTGTCCAATGATTAAAATTCAATGGTGCTCTTTAGAGGGTACGGTAATTGACTTATCTTCTAGCATTGATAAAATCATTTTTATTAGTGTCAATGCGGTTCAAGGATTTTTAAACAGTGCCATTTATGCCGACTACCTCAAGGCTTTAAACGACCCCGGAAGTTCCATTGAACTGTATGCCATTGGACGTGCGACACAGCAATATGGCTTAGCACATCAACTACCTTTAATTGTATTATCTAAAGCCGCTTTTGATAGTGAAAGTTTATTAGCCCATTCCGTGATGCAGTCGGTGAATCAGCAATCTATTTTGATTGTTAAAGGGCGGGGGGGACGTTCTTTATTAGAAGAGACGTTAGCCTCACGGGGAGCTAAGGTTCAATTGCTTGAGGTATATGATCGAGTGCCAGCCCCTTTTTGCACCTCGAATTGGCAAAAATTTAGAACCGCTTCTACCCCCGTTTTATTAATCACCAGTGTTGAAAGTGTTCAGAATTTACTGAAAAGCTTAAGTCAATTTGACTCCGACTATGCCCTGTTGAACCACCCAAAATGGTCTTTTTTAGTGGCAACCGTGGTATTTAGTGAACGAATTAAAGCGTTTATGTTGGCTCAAGGGTGGTCTCGCCCCATTTGGGTGGTCTCTTCGCAAAGTAACGCGGGAATTATTGAAACCCTTAAAAAGGTTAATTTAGGGAAAGAAAATGTCAAAAAGTAACGACAACAAGACAGGAAGTGATACCAAAAACACTTCAGATACCGTTTCAAATACACCGAACATAGTGGATGAAAAAGCCGAGAAAGCACAAGCTAAAGTGCAAACATCCGCGGAAAAGAAGGCATCACAAACAAAAAAAGCCTCTGAAACAACGGCTCATAAAACAGAGAATGCTAAAAGTAAGCGACCTAAAACCAGTGATAACAAGCCCTCACTCTTTTCTAAATTAAAAGGCATGTTTATTTGGATAATACTGTTGATTGCGATTGCTGCGGCGCTATTTGTTACCCGTAAAGATTTAGACTGGCAAGTAGAGCATATTAATGATTTACAAGCGAAAGTGGCACAGTTAACGCACAATAATCAAGCGTTAGAAGCGCGTTTAGATGCTCAACTTAAAGAAGTGGATGCACGTTTGCAGGCCATGCAAGAGACACTGAATCAGCCAGAGAATCAAGCCGCGATTACGCAAGCGGATATTGAACAATTGCAACAAAGTACACAGCAACAGTTGGCTACGTTACAAGATAAATTAGGGGTATTGAGCACACAAGCCGCAGAACAAGTAAAACAGGTGATTTCAAGCGCCTCAGAGTTGGCTGAAACCACTGAAAATGTGTTGCAACCCTCTGAAGAGTCTAAACGTGCTTTTGCCAAAATTGAAGAAAACTTACAATCACAGCTTACTGAAGTGACGGGTAAATTGGCTGAACTGTTTGACTTTAAAACGGCACAACAAGCGCAATTAACTGAAACAGCTGAAAAATCTATTGAAACGGTCGACAGTGAAAAAATGGCACCCAGCCAAGTGAAGCAATGGGTGGCGGAGATTAATGCACAATGGCTTTTACGTGGCAATGTTACAGAGAGTCGAGCACAGTTACAGGCCTTACAAGAGGTTGTTTCACTCAGCCAACTTGAAAATGTAAGCACGTTAACCGCTTTAATTACACAAGATTTAGCGTATTTAGAGGACTATCAAGCGACACAGTCATCGCTGTCTTTAGATACCTTAGCGTTAAAGAAAGCCATTCAAGCTCTGGATTCCTCTCATCTAAATTCAAAGGATTCTGCTCCTGCAGCCATACAGGGGGGGGAAAACCTTTCGTCTGAAACACCTGCTGCGGACACTTCATTAACATTTGATTCGGCGGTGGAGCAGCTTAAGCAAACATTAAGCAGTATGGTCAGTATTAAGAAGCGAGATGCGGAACAGGAAGTGACTCAAGTGGAGTCACTTATCTTGCACGACGTTCTTATTCAGCGTGCTTTGCTATTGGTAGACCGAATTGACTGGGCTGTCGTCTCGCATTCTACAGAGTTATTAACGCGCTCTGTCGAAGACCTGCAAGTCTATATTGATCAAACATTTCCAAAGAGTAGCGCTGAATTTAAAGCACGGTTAACGCCTTTTTTAGCGCAGACATTTGAAGCACGTAAGCCACTGGCCATTATGAATTATCAAGTACCTGAAAATGCTCAATAAGCAGGCCTTTTAATAATAAGCTTAGATAACAAGGAATTTAGATGGGTTTAATTTTAACGTTAGCCATTGTTTTTTTAGTCGGAACAGGGCTTGCCACTCTGTTTATTTATGACAGCGGTTTGGTTTCAATGGTGTGGGGGGACTGGGTCATTGAAACCAGCGTAAGCTTTGCTTTTGTGGGTTTAGTGCTGTTATTCATGCTTATTTATTTTGCCATTCGTTTATTCAGTACGTTTTGGAATATGCCTAAATTTTGGCGTAAAAATCGCCGTTTAAGTCAGTATAAAAAAGCCGAGACGGCTTTAGCAAAAGGCATGATCGCACTGGAGTATGGTGATTGGCGTAAGGCCGAAAAAGAGCTGATTAAGAGTGCCAAGCAAAGTGAAGATGGACTCATGCACTATTTAAGTGCTGCAAAAATGGCGCATAATCAAAGCGCTTACAAGCGTCGAGACCGTTATCTGGCGCAAGCACGAGAAAACTACCTTGATGAGAGTTTAACCATTGGGTTGGTTGAGGCAAGGTTACGTTCCGAATCCGAGCCTGAAACCGCACGCATTATTCTAGAAACGTTGCTTGAGCAAGCACCAGATAATGTAACCGTATTGGTTGAGTTGGCGCACATTTTACAACGACTGGAAGATTGGAATGCATTGGGCGAACTTTTCCCACGCCTTAAAAAATCGAGAGCGATAGACAAAGCTGAGCAAGCGGCATTAGAAGAGAGCTTATTTGCAGGAAAAATTATGCGAATAAATGATCCCGATGCCCTTGACCACTTATGGAATCAAATGAGTCCTGAGCGTAAAGCGACCCCTAAAATATTAGCCGAATACGTTGAAAAATCATTAGGGTGGGGGCAAGAAAAACAGCTATCTGGTCTTATTGAAAGAGCGCTTAAGCAGCAGTGGGATGATCGTTTAGTCTACCAATACGGCCGTATTACATTAGGAGAGCCACTTGAGCGTCTTAAAACCGCCGAATCATGGCTCAAGAAAGGGCATGAACAAAATCCAGTATTGCTACTGACATTAGGGCGTTTAGCTTGCGCCGCTCAACTGTGGGGACGTGGGCAAAACTATTTAAAAGATAGCCTAAAAATCAGGCCTGAAGTCGAAACATTTCACACCCTAGCCAAATGCTATGAAGCCGAGGGCAAAGAGAGTCAAGCGGCCTTAATTTATAAAGAGGCTATTTTGAAACTGGAAGATATAGGGAAATCTGTTTCTTAAGGAGGGAGAAAGTTCTTGAATTAAGTGTAAATGTAAAACATTATGCTTAGCTTAGCCAACAAATATGAAAAATTTGTATGGCCTATAGCTGATCGAATATGCTCAGTATATTTTTCTTAATGAAAACAACTTAAAGGCTTTAGCCCTGCCGCTTCAAACTCTGTTTTGGCTGCTTGAATCATCGGCCAAGGGCCACACATATAGAGGGTGAAGTGCTGTAAGTTTGGATGTTCTTTTAAGACTTGTTCATGCACTAGCCCTGTGGCGCCATTCCAGGCCTCTTTCTCTTCTGACAGCACGGGAATGTACTCTAAATTTGCATGGATCTCGGTGAGGGCGATCATCTCTTTGTGCATGTACAGGTCGGCTTGTGAGCGAGCGCCCCAGTATAAGTCGATGGGTACGCCAGCCTTCTCTTTTAGCAGGGCTTCTAATAGTGCTTTAATAGCAGTAAAGCCTGTGCCCCCCGCTAATAAAATAACGGGCTGGTGTGCAGGTTGTAATTTAATTTGGTCTTTAGGTCCTTCCATTACCAGTTGGTCACCAGTCTGTACGGCAAAGAGTTTTTGCATCCACTCGCTGTCGGCTTCATTACGAATGTGGCACTCAATGAGGCCATCATCTCTAGGGGCAGCGGCGATGGAGAAGGGTTTTAGGTCTTCGGCATCAAATCCAAGCATAATGTACTGCCCAGAGGCATACGCAATGGGGTGCTCAGGTTTAAAGAGTACTTGAATGATTTGAGGCGTTAACAACTCGGTGTGCACAACTTTTAATATGTGTAGGGTATCCATGTAATGGTATAGACCTTGTTTAAGTTACAGTTTAAATTCTGTCCAAATAGGTGCGTGATCAGACGGTTTTTCCATCGCTCGTTCTTGGTAGCCCACATGGCAAGCAACCACTTTTTCATTGAGAGGGGCAGTGGTTAAGATGGTGTCGATGCGTAAGCCTCGGCGAGGTTCACGATCAAATCCTTTGGAGCGGTAGTCAAACCAAGTGAAGACATTATCCTCTTCTGGATGAACGGTTCTAAAGGTATCTTCTAACCCCCAGTTGAGTAATGTGCTCCACCACTCTCGCTCTTCGGGTAAAAAACTGGTTTTGCCATCACGTAACCAGCGTTTGCGATTGTCTTCGCCAATGCCGATGTCTAAGTCGGTGGGGGAGATATTAAAATCCCCAATGACCGCTAGATTTTGTTGAGGATCACATTCGGTCTCTAAATAGGCCATTAAGTCTTGATAAAAGCGTTGCTTGGCTGGAAACTTAATTTTATGGTTCCGGTTTTCACCTTGAGGAAAGTAGCCGTTTACCACGCGTACAATCTCACCATTTTCAAATTTAAAGTCACCAATAATCATACGTTTTTGAGCGTCTTCATCATCGGTTTTCCAGCCTTGTTGGCTGTCGATGAGTTCAATGCCCTTTCGATAGAGTAATGCGACGCCATAATGGGTTTTTTGTCCAATATAAATAGCGTGATAGCCCATCGCTTCCAGCGCTTCTAAGGGAAAATCATGATCTTGTACTTTGGTCTCTTGCAACCCAATAATATCGGGTGAAATACGATCGGTTAACGATTGCAGTTGGTGTAAACGTAAACGCACGCTATTGGTGTTAAAAGAGACGATTTTCATGAGTTTTCTACTGTTTTCCATTGCTTTTGAAGGGTTTTTATGAGGTTGTTATGCGCGCAATTATAGCGGAAAAGCGTGTAATTTTGTATGATAGCGTCCGTTATCTTAATCTTAGAGAGAGCTTTTTATGAGCCACGTGTATCGTTTAGTTATATCTTGTCCTGATCAAGTGGGTATTGTGGCCAAAGTGGCTCAGTACATTGCCAACCAAGGTGGCTCAATTATTGAGGCCAACCATCACACCGACTCTGTAAATGGTTGGTTTTTTATGCGACATGAAATTTTAGCCAGTTCGTTAAAAGAGGGACTGGCCTCCTTTGAAGTGGGTTTTAAGCCGATTGCAGAGGCCTTTGAGATGGATTGGTATGTCTCAGACTCGGCCAAGCCTAAAAAGATCGCCCTGTTTGCCTCCAAAGAGTCACACTGTTTAGCGGATCTGCTCTACCGTTGGCATGAAAATGATCTACCGGGTGAAATTGTCTGCGTCATTGCCAATCATGATGATTTGCGTTCCATGGTGGAGTGGTACAACATTCCATTTCATCACGTACCGGTGTTACCGGATTCAAAACCTCAAGCGTTTGCCGAGGCGGAGGCGTTGGTTGAAAAGTATCACGCCGATGTGATTGTGTTGGCACGTTATATGCAAATTTTGCCGCCTAAAATGTGTGAAGATTATGCCGGAAGAGTCATTAATATTCACCACAGCTTTTTACCCTCTTTTGTGGGCGCTCGTCCTTATCATCAAGCCGCCGAACGGGGGGTAAAATTGATTGGTGCAACCTGTCACTATGTGACGAAAGCACTGGATGCTGGGCCAATTATTGAACAAGATGTGATTCGTGTGGGTCATGCTCAAAGCATTGATGACATGCGTCGATTAGGACGAGACGTTGAAAAAACCGTATTGGCTAGGGGGTTACGCGCTCATTTAGAAGACCGCGTATTGATTCATGGCAATAAAACGGTGGTATTTGATGGCTAAGCTGCTGTCTTTACCGTATTAAATAAACTGAAACCGTCCATAATCAGGAATTCGGTCTATTTTTTGATAAGGGGTCTTTTTAATAGAAAGCGGCGCATTGATCAGCAGCTCGATAAGTGCCTCTTCCACCCCTTTTCGTCCAGCTAACTGGTACTTATTTGCCACCTCTGCCCATGACTGCTTTTTGAGTACTTTATCGCACCAAATACCTTGAAGGTGTTCAGGCTCTAATAAAAGTATACAGGGGCTTCGAATGCTCCACTCCCACAGTTGACCGCTTACCGATTCATAGGCTCGTAGCCCCTGCCTAAATTGATTCACCGCCTCTTCAATATAGGGAGGGTGTGTTTTAAATCGAAAGCTTTTGAGCACGGCTAAGATCATGGCAGCAGGAAAGTGAGGCAGAGACTCCATTAATACATGGGGGAATTGTGCCTGAAAGGCACGTTGTATACTGGCAATGGCTTGTTGTGCCATAGGGGTTAATGCTTTGGTGACCACCATATTATGACTGCCACTGGATTTATCACGTTTTACTCCCACATGCACAGGGGTGTACCCTTGCTGAAACCAAAAAGGCAGCAGCTCTTCACTGGCGCCAAAGCTACTGCTTAAATAGTCTATTTTTTGTTGTTGTGCGGTGTGTTTTAAGTAGTTTAATAGTTGTTTTCCAATGCCCTCTCGTTGGATATGCGGGTGTACCGCAATACGCATAATGCGCCAACTTGAGAGCATAAAAAAATCAGACAGAGCGTAATGTTTGACCAGCAGTTGTGGCACTAAATGCCCATGCACACGCTTCATTTTAGGCATGATTTTTCCCTCTGCAACACAGAGCACCACGCCAATCAGCTGAGCTTCTTGTGTCGCGACCATGATTTTAAGGTTGGGCGCACTTAATAGCAGTTGTAGGTCATTTGGGCTGGTTTGGTAGTGTGCTTGCACCAATAATCGAAAAAGGCTGTGAAAGAGGGAGGTATTGGCTAATAATGATTGAATATTAATCTCTTGCAGTTCAATGCTTTGATCAATCAGTGTACTGAGTGGTAACTGTTCTGTTTTTTGTTCGGGGGATGGATTGGCGGCATCTAAAAAGAGCGCATGGTTAATAGCCGCTTCTAATGGGTCGTGATCGGCCCAACGAATAGGCTCTTTTAAGTGAATATTTTTCCAATCAGGAGTGTGTTGGTTTAACACTTTTTTGAAACGCAGTTCAAACCCTCGTCCCGACCCTTCATAGCCATGAAGGGTGGTGGCAAAGACCATTCGATGGTGATGCATTAATAATTCGGTTAAGAGGGGGGTTGGCAAGTGTGCGGCTTCATCGACCAGTAACAGGTCGGCTTGAGTGGCTTCTTGTATTAGTTTATCGGGCGCGACAAATTCAAATACTTTTTCTTGATCATTAAAGCTAAAACAGAGACGCCCCGTTTGCTGTACTGATACGCTAATCTCGTGTGTTTCACCGAGTGCCGACAGCGCTTGAGTGGCCTGTATAAAGGCCATTTTAGCTTGGTCTAAACGGCTGGCGGTTAATACGACATGGGTTTTTCCCTCCACTAAACAGTGAATGGCCGCTAGCCCTAAGGTACTACTTTTTCCTCGCCCACGATCCGCGGTAATCACTAACGGACGTTTTCGGTGACCAAACGCGACAGAATCAATGGCTAAAATGGCTTTACTCTGTGTTTGGGTGGGTAAGGTTTGTACCGTTGGTTGAGAAAGGTTTGAAGAGGAGGGGGGGAAAATATTGGTCAATGTATTTGAATGTGTTTCATCTTCATGCAACCAAACCGCAGGGGTTTTAGAATTTACTTGCCACTGTTTAATTAGGTGTTGGGTAAAGTAGGGCAGCGCTTCATTGACCTGATAGGGGCTGTTTAAAAAGCGTTTATTATCTGGATTCTCAAGTGTTTTCCAAGTCTCTAAGTCAGGCGTGAGTAAGACCAGCAATCCCCCTGCTCGAATCATGCCTGAGGCAATGCCGAGTGTATTGGCGTTTAGGCCAGCACGTACATCGATGACAACGGAGTCGGTCTCTTGCCCCAATTGTTCTGTCATGCGACTATTTTGGAGGAGATGGTGTTGTGCTTGAGTTGTTATATTTTTTTCTGTTTCACCAATGTACAAAATCGATTCATCTGAATGCCATAAATCTTTAAGCTGTATTTTTTGCCACTCTAAAGAGCCACTTAAAATAACTAGGGCACGATGTCGCTGTTGTTTGAGTTGTTTTCGTAACGCGGCTAAAGAGGGCTGTTCATTCATCTGATTGACCATGGGTTTTACAGTAAAATATAAAGTAATCACTCAGCTCATGCCTAAAATCTGCCATTTCTGTATTAAAAAAGAATCATTTACAGTTGTAAACTCACTTTTTTACCTTGAACGGACAAATTTCAGAGCAAACCTGAGATGTTATAAACATAGATTCTTACCGTACCACTTTGAGCACCTTTTGGCTAAATATGATTAAAAAACATGATACATCGCAACGGATCGTGACGTTTGTTAAAGAATTTACTAGGTTTAAGAACTACTTGATAAGCATTTTTTTCAGTAGAGGGTGTGCTGAATGTCGGTAGAAAAATTAGAGCCAGCCCAAGTGAATTGGATAGACGATTCCGTGCCTCATTCGACACGGTTTGATGACTACTATTTTTCAAGTGATAACGGACTTGAAGAGGTCGATCACACCTTTATTCAGCCCAACCGTTTGGTAGAACGATTTACACACTGTAAAGACACTTTTAGAATCGCTGAAACAGGGTTTGGTTCAGGCCTAAATTTTTTATCAGTGGTACAGCTTTGGCTACAGCACTCTTCAGCCGATTATTCACTGCATTTTATATCTTTTGAAAAGTACCCAATGCACTGGGCAGACATTGAACGAGTGCATCAATCCTACCCCCAATTTAGTGCATTAAGTGCCGATTTAAAGGCCCTGTATCCTTTACTAGTTTCAGGCTGGCATGATGTGTACCTTTGTAATAATCGAATCCGTTTAACACTTTGGTTTGGAGATGTTTTAAAAGGATTACCCGAGTGTGATGCCTCACAAGGTAGTTTGATTGATGCTTGGTTATTAGATGGCTTTACCCCCAGTAAAAACCCCGATATGTGGCAACCCGCACTCTATCAACAGATGGCACGATTAAGCCATTTAAAGACCACTTTTGCCACCTTTACCGCCGCAGGTAGCGTACGCCGAGCGTTACAAAAAGTAGGCTTTCAGGTTGAAAAGGCCAGTGGTTATGGCAAAAAGCGAGAGATGTGTTTTGGGCAGTTGAATCAGGTTCGCCCTTTTAGCTCTAAAGCCCCGTGGTTTGCACGACCTGACCCGATGCCAACGGGCACCGCCATTGTGGTAGGTGCAGGGTTAGCGGGTGCGAGTGTGGCGTATCAACTGGCGAATGCAGGCTGGAAAGTGACGGTGTTAGAAGCACACCCCACCGTGGCCTCGCAAGCCTCAGGAAACTTGGCGGGTACGGCACACCCATTGATTACCGTTGATTGGAACTTACGCAGCCAATGGTATTTGCAAGGCTTTGAAGCGATGTTGCGTTTAATTCTACCTTGGTTAGCCGAAGACGAGGTACAAGGCGAGTTACATGGTATGGTGCAAATGTTGGTGACACAAACCAGTTTAGAGCGTGCCAAAGAAGCATTACAGCGCGTGGGATTGCCGAAAGAGCTTGTGAACTGGCTAACCTGTGAGGAAGTCAGCACCACGCTTGGCACAGAGGCGACTGCCGAAGGGCTGTTTTTCCCCAAAGGGGGCTGGCTTAACCCGCCTTCGGTGGTTAAACGCTGTTTACAACACGACAACATTATCGTTAAAGTGAATCAGAATGTGAAAAGCATTGTGCAACAAGAGGGGGGGGGGGGAAAATTCTCCCCCCCTATGGCTGGTGCATACATCTGATGAGAAGGGGGTTATTAACTGTGAGAATGAGCAAGCCAATATTGTTGTCGTGACCACCGGCAGTTTAAACCAAGCACTTAACCAGCAACTTGGATTACCGATTCGACCCGTTAAAGGGCAAGTATCGCATCTTACTTCTGATCAAATTCAGACCCCGCTTAATTTACCCGTCACCCATGCTGGTTACTCCGCACCGTGTGAAGGGGGTGCGGTGTCGGGTGCTACGTTCGAAGCCCCCGATATGAGT
>WFQP01000058.1 GCA_015487015.1 Thiomicrorhabdus sp. | reverse complement strand
TTGTGCTGGACGTAGGCGCAGAATACAATCCCGACACCCTACGCTTTGATCACCACCAAAACAGCTTTACCAAAGCACGACCTGACGGCACACCCTACGCCACGGCTGGACTGGTATGGGAACATTTTGGTGCTGAAATACTCGCCAAAAAAGGGCTTAAAGGCGACTACGAAATTAACTTTGCCACACAATGGGTCGATCAAAAAATCATCAGCGATATTGATGCAGTAGACAACGGACTGTTTACCGAAGACCCTCGTCCTTCTGTTTCCATGATTATCGGCATGATGAACGCATCCTCCACCGAAGACGATGAAGCACAAAAAAAGGCCTTCTATCAAGCCATTGAGATCACCAGCACCATACTCAATAATTTTATTAAAGCGGCCATTAAAGAGGCGGAAAACATTGTTGAACTTGAAGCTTGTGCCAAAACCGCTCAAAACGGACTGCTTATTCTAGAGAAGCACCTGCCTTTTAAAGATTTTTTATACAACCAGCCCAATATAAAGCGCGTGGTCTACCCAAGAAATAGTGAACAGTTTGGCGTGTACTGCAACGGCAAAGAGAACCATCTACCCCAGAGATTTAGAGGGCTCAGAAGCGACGAACTCAATGCCATCACCGGATTAGACGACACCGTTTTTTGCCATAAATCAGGGTTTATGTGCGTCACCAACAGTCAAGAAAGTGCACTTTTTATGGCCAAAAGCCACTAGAAGAGAGTGGGGGTTAACCTTTAAATCCCCCCCAATTACACCACTTCAGGTTTCCAGCCTAAACCGTGAAGGGTTTCAAGCAGTTCATCATCAGGAAAATAACGCATTTGGCTATTTTTTAGTTTTACCCGAGCCGTACTGTTTTGATAATTTATTTCAATCGGTAACCCAAGCTCGCCTTGGTATTGTGAAATAAGCTCTGTAAGAGCTTGCAACTGGCTTGGCAGTTGTTCTTGTGAAAGCGTATCGGAATGAACAGAGAGTTGAATCGCACGAGATTTCTCAACCCGTGCATCGGCCAACGTAACCACTTGCTCGGCATCGAGTTTAATGCCGCCGTTAAAGGTGTCTTCAGCCACTTCACCCGTGACTAACACCACCATATCCGCTTTAATGTTTTCACGTATGGCTTCGTACACAGCTGGGCGCATCACAATGTCCAATCGTGCGGTTTTGTCATCCAATGTGGCAAAACCCATGCGTTGTCCGTTACGAGTCACTTTGTTACGAATCTCAACCACTAGACCTGCCACGGTACGTTTTCGCCACTTTTCAGGCACCAGTGCCGACAGCGGAGTCTCCACCAGTCGCTTAAGCTCTTTACGGTAAATATCAATAGGATGCCCTGACATATAATGCCCCAACGTCTCTTTTTCACCTTTTAACCTAAGTTTTTCAGACATTTCTGGTACATCAAGCAGCTGGCTTGTGCCACTCTCTTCAACCGAGAGCATTTCACCAAAGAGGTCGTTCTGCCCTACTTCATCATTTTTAAGTTGCTGTTCGGCCTGCTTGAGCGCCATAGAGGAGCTGTCAAGTGTTGCTTGGCGATTAGGGTGCAAACGATCAAAAGCGCCTGAACGAATCAGGGCTTCGAGCACTCGGCGGTTAACTTTTTTGCCCACTCGTAAGCAAAAGTCGAATAAATCACGGTATTCGCCTTTGGCGTTTCGTTCTGCAATCACGCCCTCTAATGCCGCCTCACCAGCACCTTTAATCCCCCCTAATCCATAGTGAATGGTGTTATTTTCTTTGGGTTTAAAGTGTATTTCGCCCGTATTAATATTAGGAGGTAATACGGTAATATTCATGTCGCCACACTCATTCACCATGTGTACAATTTTATCGGTATTGTCCATATCAGATGAAATTTGTGCCGCCATAAATTCAGCGGGATAATGTGTTTTAAGCCAAGCGGATTGGTATGACACCAAGGCGTAGGCTGCGGAGTGAGATTTGTTAAATCCGTACCCAGCAAACTTCTCCACCAAGTCAAAAATTTTCATGGCCAAATCGCCATCCACGTTATTTTTAATGGCTCCCTCTTTAAAAATAGAGCGCTGTTTGGCCATCTCTTCAGGCTTCTTTTTACCCATAGCACGACGCAGCAAATCGGCCTCACCCAAAGAATAGCCTGCTAAAATCTGGGCAATTTGCATAACTTGTTCTTGATATAAAATAACCCCGTAGGTAGGCTCTAATGTCTCTTTTAAGCTGCTGTGTTGATATTGTGCATCGGGGTATGAGACCTTTTCTCGACCATGTTTTCGGGCGATAAAATTATCAACCATGCCCGATTCAAGCGGCCCTGGTCTAAACAGTGCCACCAAGGCGATGATGTCTTCAAAGCAATCTGGGCGTAACTTAACGATCAAGCTTTGCATTCCGCTGGATTCCAGCTGAAACACCCCGGTGGTTTTACCGGTTTGAATCATCTCCAGTGTAGGTTGGTCATCCAATGGAATTCGAGCAATGTCGACAAAGCCCTCCTCTCCTGGTTTTTTACCTTCATTAATGGATTGCAGTGCCCAGTCAATAATCGTGAGGGTTCGCAGGCCTAAAAAGTCAAACTTAACCAACCCAGCGGTCTCCACATCATTTTTATCCAATTGAGTCATGACGCTTGCACCGTCTGGCTCACATAAAAGAGGACAAAAGTGATCCAGCGGCTTAGGGCCAATTACCACCCCACCCGCATGTTTACCAGTATTACGCACGGTGCCTTCGAGCTTTAATGCGTACTCAAGCAACTGTCGTGCATCCTCATCATTATCGTATTTTTCTTGCAGATCCTCTTCTTGTTCTAATGCACCGGCTAACTTAATGCCCAATTCATTGGGTATTAACTTGGCAATGCCATCCACCACACCATACCCTAACCCTAAAACACGACCAACATCTCTCACCACTGCTTTGGCGGCCATAGTTCCAAAGGTTACAATTTGTGATACATGGTCACGCCCGTAGTGCTGTGCCACATAGTCAATAACTTCATCTCGGCGATCCATGCAAAAATCGATATCAAAATCGGGCATGGAGACACGTTCAGGGTTTAGAAAACGCTCAAACAGCAGTTCGTATTCAATGGGATCTAAATCAGTAATTTTAAGCGCGTAGGCTACTAAAGATCCCGCTCCCGAACCACGTCCTGGCCCAACGGGAATTTGTTGATTTTTCGCCCATTGAATAAAGTCGGCAACAATTAAAAAGTACCCTGGGAATCCCATTTGCAAGATAATATCGAGTTCGAATTTAATCCGTTCGTAGTACTCTGTGTACTTCTCATCAAAGGCCTCTTTAGGCAGGTGCCCAAATAAAAAATCTAAACGCTCATCCAGCCCTTTATGACTTTCAGCGATAAAAAACTCGGCTAACGTCATGCCCTCTGGAATAGGAAAGTCGGGTAAAAAGTAGGTATCAAGCGTCAAGCTTAAATTGCAGCGTTTGGCTAGTTCAACCGTGTTTTCAATCGCTTCCGGCAGGTCTTTAAAAAGTTCAACCATCTCTTCAGAAGTTCTAAAATATTGTTGTTCTGAATATAATTTAGGTCGGCTTTGGTCGTCTAAAATATGACTGCTGCTAATACAGGTGCGAATTTCATGGGCTTCAAAATCCTCTGCCGTAGCAAAACGGACATCGTTGGTGGCCACAACAGGCAGGTTATGCGCTAACGCCAGCTCAACTGCTTTTTGAATGTACGCCTCTTCATTTTCTCGCCCTGTGCGTATCAACTCTAAATAAAATCGGGCTTTAAAATGAGTTTGCCACCATTGCGTACGTTCGGCGACTAACGCGGCATTTTCAGCCAAAAGGGCTACACCTAAATCACCAGTTCGACCGCCTGATAGTGCAATTAACCCTTCACTGTGTGCTTGCAACCACTCACGCTTGATTAACGCCACCATTCGGTTTTGGTACAAGGTTTGGTTTTTAAGGTAACTTTGTGAAATAAGGTGCGATAAATTCAGATACCCCTGCTCATTTTGGCACAGCAATACGGCCGAAAAAATTTCCCCCCCCCCATCTTCAATCAGCACATCGGCACCAATAAGTGGCTTAACGCCTGCACCATTGGCCGCACGGTAAAATTTAATTAACGCAAATAGGTTACTGTGGTCGGTTAAGGCAATGGCGGGTTGGAGTGCGCTCTCCGCTAAAGCAATTAAAGGCTTGATGCCCAGTGTACTGTCAATAACCGAATATTCGGAGTGAACATGAAGGTGAACAAATTGCGTCATATAGGGCTAGGGGTCATTAGTTTTTGAAAGGAGCATTATTTTAACGGTTTCTAGCCTAATTCGGTGCTAGAATTACAAGCAATTTAATAATCATCGTAATATTGATTCAATCAACCACCATGCAAAGCCCCCCCTATCAAAGTCCTTTTTGGCTAGAAAGCACCCCCGTTACGTTTCCGCCCACGCACCTTGCCTTGCAAGAGCCAAACGGCCTGTTAGCCATTGGCGGTAACTTGACTCCAGAGTGGCTATTGCATGCGTACAGCAAAGGTATCTTTCCGTGGTTTAACCCTGAAGAACCTATTTTATGGTGGAGCCCTAACCCAAGAAGTGTCTTATTTATTGATAAGTTAAAAATTAAACGTAGCTTACGAAAGGCTATTCAAAAACACCATAATAATCAAACCATCACCGTCACATTAGATCAAGACTTTAGCGGTGTAATGAAGGCATGTGCTAATGCTCCCAGAAAAGATCAAGCGGGCACATGGATTACCCCCGCCATGCTCTCAGCCTATACCAGCCTACACCAATCAGGCCATGCACACTCCGTTGAGGTTTGGCAAAACGATCAACTGGTTGGGGGGCTGTACGGAATTGCTATTGGCAAAATGTTTTTTGGCGAATCCATGTTCTCTCACATCACTGACGGATCAAAAATAGCACTGGTGGCACTGTCCATGCAGTTAAAGGCCTGGGGCTTTAGGCTGATTGATACCCAAATTGAAAGCGAACATTTAAATAGCTTAGGAGCCATGAATATCTCTCGTGAGCAGTTTGAAACACACATTAACCTGCAAATGCTGCACTCCTTTAAAGCCCAAAAATGGCAACTTTCAATTGACTGGATTCAAGCAATGAAAGAGCACATACAAAAAGCAAGCGATTAACCATCAAGCACGATTAACATAAACAGCACCCTTTAAGCGCGATCATCAAAGCTCTAATTAGAAATATCAGTATTAACTAATGCATAAAAAATTATGCCCCACTTCAAAAAAATCACAGTAGAATGGCTCTATAAAAAAAGTTAAATCAGCTTAAAAGGAAGAGTTACGTACCTATGTATTCACATCCCGGTAATCGCCCCCGTTCGCTCAAAATATCCAACTTTCGTTTTCCACTTAATGCACTGCTTTCTGGCGCTCACCGTGCAACAGGGTTGGCATTGGTTATAAGCTTAGTCGCTTATCTTACGTTGGCGAACTTTATCCTGTTTGTGCCTGCTGTTACATTAGAAAATGTAGCGGCTTGTTGGCTCACTCAAATTTTACATACGGGGTTTTGGATTGCACTGACCTACCACTGGTTAAGTGGATTGCGTCACCTATGTGCCGAACATTTTTTACAGCCCAAAACCTACCAACTGATTAACAGCAAAGCAGTGAGCTATCTATTATTAGCCACATGGTTTATTAGCAGTCTTTCAATTACTTACAGGGTTTGGTTCTAATGAGTTTTAATATCAAAAGCAGCGCCCTCTCAGGTCGAAAAGCACACATTTGGCAGCGTATCAGCGCTATTTATCTTCTATTTTACGCCCCGTTTTTAGCCATCGTCATTACTCAACTGCCCGATTCGGTATCGCTCAAACTGCTGGCCTATCAATTGAGTACACTACCATTCAGTGCCCTGTTTGAAGTAGCCACCCTTATAGCCGTTTTGCTATTACTGGTACATGCTTGGGTAGGTGTTCGAGACATCATTATTGATTACGTTCCCAGAAAAAAAGTAAACCTTTGGCTTACGTTGTACCACAGCTTTTTAATTTTACTGTTGCTTAACAGTATTATGATTGCCATCAACCTATTTGGTTATGCCTAAAAACATTTAAATAACAAGCGATTAAGCCTTAATATTAAAGAGGTTTAAATCACTTAAACCCCCTTAAAACTAACCGTTTAACCATCTTGAGAAGCCTAAAAAACTATGACTTTTACCGAATATTTTCCAATCGAAACCTTTGATGCACTCGTCATTGGTGCTGGCGGTGCCGGCATGCGCTCTGCCTTACAGTTGACAGAAGATGGCCATAAAATTGCCATGATCTCTAAAGTATTTCCAACCCGCTCACACACCGTAGCCGCACAAGGGGGGGTAAATGCTGCACTGGGCAATGTCACGCCAGATAAATGGGAATGGCATATGTACGACACCATAAAGGGCAGTGATTTTTTAGGTGATCAAGATGCCATTGAGTTTATGTGCCGAGAAGCCTCAGAGATTGTACGAGAACTCGAGCACTTTGGTGTTCCATTCAGTCGATTAGATAACGGTAAAATTTATCAACGTGCATTTGGTGGACAAAGCCAAAACTATGGCGAAGAGCAAGCACACCGAACCTGTGCCGCCGCCGATCGAACTGGGCACGCTATTTTGCACTCTCTTTACCAACAAAACTTACGTTTAGGCACAACCTTTTACGATGAGTTTTACGCGGTCGATCTTCTTAAAAATCAAGATGAAGAGATCAACGGTGTGCTGGTAATGAATATTCACAATGGTGAATACAAAATACTGCAAAGTCCGCATATCTTACTCGCCACCGGTGGCGCTGGCCAAGTGTTTCGAAACAACACCAACGCCAGCATTAATACTGGCGATGGGCTCGGTATGGTGCTGCGCGCAGGCTATCCCCTTCAGGACATGGAGTTTTGGCAATTTCACCCCACAGGCGTATCTGGAAAAGGCATGTTAATTTCCGAAGCCGTGCGTGGTGAAGGCGGTAAACTTCGCAACGCACTGGGCGAAGCCTTTATGGAAAAGTACGCCCCTCGTGTAAAAGACCTAGCTTCTCGTGATGTTGTAGCACGAGCCATTGCCATAGAGGTCAACGAAGGGCGAGGATGCGGCCCCGATAAAGATTATGTACTGCTCGACATTAGCCACATTCCCAATGAGATCATCACCGAACGTTTACCGGGCATTCGAGAGATTAGCCAAACCTTCTTAGGCATCGATCCCGTTAAAGAACCGATTCACGTTTACCCCACCTGCCACTACATGATGGGTGGAATTCCCACCAACATTGAAGGGCAAGTGGTTAGCCCAGATCAAGACGGCAACCAGCAACCTATTAAAGGGCTTTACGCCATTGGTGAGTGTGCATGCGTATCCGTGCATGGTGCCAACCGTTTAGGCGGTAACTCATTGCTTGATATTGTGGTCTTTGGTCGCAAAACGGCACGCACCATTCATGAAACACTGCAAAAAGAGCCTCCTCAAACGGAGTTAAAACTCAATTTAACCCCCGTAGTAAACCGCTTAAACCGCTGGCTTAAAAAAGCAGAAGAGGGTTCCACCGATACCGTAACGCAAATCAAAAAAGATTTACAACTGGTCATGGAAAGAGGCTGTGGTGTCTTTAGAGACGAACCCACCATGCAGAAAGCATTAGTAGAGCTAGATGCCATTCAAGCACGCCTTGAAAAGGTATGTATTTCGGACTTTAGCAATGTCTTTAACCTAGAACGCTTAAGTGCCTATGAACTTGAAAACTTAATTACCATTGGCTACGCCACCGTAGTTTCCGCTCTGGCACGTACCGAAAGCCGTGGCGCACACAGCCGTGTTGATTACACCGAACGAGACGATGACAACTGGCTAAAACACACACTGTACTTTCAAGACAACCATAAATTAACCTTTAAACCCGTTAATTTAAGCCCTAAACACCATGCAATGGTCAAACCCAAGCCTCGTGTTTATTAAAAAACGTATTTATAGAGCTTTCTTAAACCTTGTTACACCCGTTGACCTATGTAATAACAACCAAGGCAAGATTATAAAATGAAATTTATTATCAGTCGTTACAACCCAGAAATTGATCAAGAACCCCATGAGCAAACCTTTGAACTGGACAACGCATTACTGTCGTCAGACAGTATGTTGCTGGATGCACTGCACCTGCTGCGGGAACAAGATTCCAGCTTAGCCTATCGCTCCTCTTGCCAAGAAGGGGTTTGTGGTTCGGATGGCATAAACGTCAATGGCAAAAATCGCTTAAGCTGTGTCACCTCTCTATCTGAGCTAGGACAAACCGTTACCTTAAGGCCCCTACCAGGGCTGCCAATTATTAAAGACCTCATTATCGATATGACGCTGTTTTACAAACAGTACAAAGCCGTTAAACCCTATTTAGAAACCATCCCCCTCGATATTGAACACGAACACCTACAAACACCCGAAGAGCGCGCAAAACTAGACGGCGCGTACGAATGCATTATGTGTGGTTGTTGCTCAACCAGTTGCCCCTCCTTTTGGTGGAATCCCGATCAGTTTGCTGGCCCCGCCGCACTCTTAGCCGCGAAACGTTTTGTGGTTGATTCTCGTGACATCAAACACATTGACCGCCTAAAAGAGCTCGACAGCCCAACACAAACCTTTCGCTGTCGTCATATTCAAAACTGTACCGATGCCTGTCCAAAAGGCTTAAGCCCTAGCCGTGCTATTCAAGAGCTAAAATCCATTATGGTCAAAGACTTATGATCCTAAATACAACCACTTTACCCCCAAACTTAACGGGCGAAACATTTGATAACTGGCGTAAAAAAAGCCTGTTTTTAGCCAAACGAGGTAACTTAGAAAGCGAACTGCTGTTGGCCGATTACATCAACAAACTGCCCAATAATATCTCAAGCCAAGACGCCGCACTCTTTAGAGAGCTTTTAGAGGAAAATGATCAAAACTTATTTTGCTGGCTCATGACCTTTGACCCCAGAGTAACCGCCAATACGGCACAAAATACTCCCTTAAATTCCACGCTTCCTCCCGACAAATACAGTGCCTTAGTTAAAGAAATACGGGCAAATTATTTGAAATAGAGAGAATCACTGGTTTTCAATCAAAATTACTGGTACAATCCGCACAAAATTTTATTATCAAGGGTTTACAAAATCACATGGCAAAACAAGACGTTATTGAATTCGATGGAATCGTACTAGAAACACTACCAAACACTCTATTTAAAGTAGAACTAGAAAATGGGCACAAAATTTTGGCACATATTTCTGGCCGTATGCGTAAAAACTACATCCGAATTTTAGCGGGCGACGCCGTTAAAGTTGAATTAACACCTTACGACCTTACCAAAGGCCGCATTACTTACCGTGGTAAGTAATCACTGTTAAATCAATATTAAAAAACCCTTAAACTAAAAAGCCCCTTAATACAGTGGTATTAAGGGGCTTTTTGGGTTTTGCTTTTAGAGTTTTTAAAAGTACCATATTCAAACTTTCCCCCCCTCTCTCTCTAAATAAGTTCGATGTCTGGAAGGTTATTATAAACCTCCAAATACGTATTAGACTCCTTCAATACCGATACAATCAGCGGCAACGGTTCATACCAAATTTCGGGAAGATCTGCTTTATGCTTTGTATCGGTTGAAAAAGCGAGTTTTTCATAGGGGGGAGAAAATTGTGCATGAACCCCCTCCTTATTACCACGCGCATCCATACGATACCAACCATACTTTTTAAGAAAGACCGCATTCAGTCCATGCAAACAATAAGGAGCTCCCAACTCATCAATACTCAACCTCTGATAACACAATCCTGCGGGTAGACCATTCGCCCGCAGTAAAGCAGCCAACAGATGGCTTTTAGCATAGCAATACCCTGTTTTATATTTTAATACATCCGATGCTTTGCAAGTCACAGGGTTTAACTGGTAATCAAAGCTATGCTTAATATTATCCCGTACCCATTCAAAACAGTTTCTTGCAACATCCTCCTCATCAGATACCCCTTCTGATAACCGCTCAGCCAACACATAAATTTCAGGGCTTTGCCAATCAATATACAAAGAAGCTTCTAAATATTCTTGCATGTTAAACTCCTGCACGCATAACGAGTAACGGTACAACCAAACTGCTCATAATCTCTGGAATGGCAACTGGAGTGGCTACACTTTGTGTCGGTTTAGTGTAGCCACTCCACTCTTCAATTTTTATAAGTAAATACATTTACGTGTCGCTTTTAATGGGAACATGATTCCCTAAAAAATTCAGTTTTATAATCGTACAAAATAGATTAGCAAATTAAATTACTTGAAGAATAAGCCAATGTAAACGAAAGCTATTTTTTTAGCATACAAGACATAAACGCAAATGATAAAACATTTGTATTTGATCTTCTAAATAAACATTTACGGCTTATCAATCACAAAGTCTTCATAGTCTAGGTCTGA
>WFQP01000057.1 GCA_015487015.1 Thiomicrorhabdus sp. | reverse complement strand
CCCGCAAACCCTCTAAAATTGAGGTGAGGGCGGTTGACGTATTGCACGGGAAAACGAAACGCTTGCTCAATTTCTTTTGGCGTAATGTCAATGCTTTCCAGTATGTTCATAAGGGCACCGCCCGTGTACCAAGGCGTGTGTTCGCTGTGGTTTACCACGTTATCGCCATTAAGTGCAGAGAGAGGCACAAAAATAGGGTTGGTAATGCCTAGCTCTTTGGCAAACGCAAGGTAGTCGCTTTGAATTTCATTAAAGCGGGCTTCGCTGAACTCGACTAAATCCATTTTATTAACCGCAATAAGGATATTTTTAATACCCAGCAAGCTCACAATAAAGGAGTGGCGTTTGGTTTGCTCTTGTACACCATAACGGGCATCAATTAAGATGATGGCTAGGTTAGCTGTTGATGCACCTGTGGCCATGTTACGAGTATATTGTGTGTGACCTGGGGTGTCGGCAATAATGAACTTACGCTTTTCGGTTGAGAAAAAACGGTAGGCCACATCGATGGTAATGCCTTGCTCACGTTCGCTTTGCAGTCCGTCCACAAGCAGGGCTAAATCAATTTCATCGCCTTGTGTACCGACTTTTTTACTGTCTTTTTCAATGCTTTGCAGTTGATCTTCATAAATCATTTTGGAGTCGTACAGTAAGCGACCAATTAAGGTACTTTTACCATCGTCCACACTGCCGCAGGTGATAAAGCGTAATAAATCTTTGTTTTTGTGTGCTTCTAAATACTGTTCAATATCTTGAGCAATTAAATCGGATTGGTGTGACATTAGAAGTACCCCTCTTTTTTCTTTTGTTCCATTGAGCCTGCGGAGTCGCTGTCAATTAAGCGACCTTGTCGTTCGGATGTTTTGGTGAGCAACATCTCTTGAATGATTTCTGGTAGTGTACTGGCCGTGGATTTTACCGCGCCGGTTAGTGGGTAGCAGCCAAGGGTTCGAAAGCGAACCACTTCTTTGCGAACATTTTTAAGATGCTCTTCTGGTACACGGTCGTCATCGACCATAATGGTTACGCCTTCAAAGTCGGTGACTAAACGCTCTTTGGCAAAGTACAAGTCAGGGACTGGAATGTCTTCTAAATAAATGTACTGCCATACGTCCAATTCGGTCCAGTTGGAGATGGGAAACACGCGGAAGCTTTCGCCTTTGCTGTGTTCGCAGTTGTATAAACTCCACAGTTCTGGACGTTGGTTTTTAGGATCCCACGCGTGGTTTTTATCGCGGAATGAAAAAATACGTTCTTTGGCACGACTTTTCTCTTCATCACGTCGTGCGCCACCGAGTACGGCATCAAACTTGTATTTGTTTAACACTTGTTTCAGGCCTTGAGTTTTCATCACATCGGTGTGAACTTGGCTCCCAAATTCAAATGGCCCCATGTTCATGTCAATGCCTTCTTGGTTGGAGTGCACAATTAGATCCATGCCCACTTCTTTGGCACGCTTGTCTCTAAAGGCAATCATCTCTTTAAACTTCCAAGTGGTGTCCACATGCACTAAGGGCAGGGGAGGTGTACCGGGGCTAAAGGCTTTTTGTACCAAGTGCAACATAACGGAAGAGTCTTTTCCTACACTGTAAAGCATCGCTGGATTATCAAATTCGGCCACGATTTCACGAATGATTTCGATGGACTCGTATTCCAGTTTTTTTAAATGAGTAATTCTTGCTTGGTCAATCATTTTGATGCTCCTTCATGGAATGCTGCGCCACCTTTTGAAGGGGACACGATGTTGTTGCGAATGACAAAATCGCCAAAGTATTCATTGTCTTGACGTTCACTGGCGTAGCGAGATAGTAGTGAGTCAAGCTCGGTTAAAATATTGGCTTCGGTCAGGTTTTCTTTGTACAGTTTGGCTAAACGAAGGCCTTGATAGTCGCCACCAAGGTACATGTTGTATTTGCCAAGCGACTTTCCGATAAAGCCAATTTCACCCATAATAGAACGACCGCAACCGTTTGGACAACCGGTCATACGGATTTTAATGTCGTCATTTTCAAGGCTGTTTTTTTGCAATACAGGCGTTATTTTCTCCAATAAAGACGGTAAATAACGCTCGGCTTCGGCCATGGCGAGTGAACAGGTGTTGAGTGACACACATGCGATGGCATTACGTTGCATTCCTGTTAAATGACTGGCGTTATCGCTTTGGTCAAAGTGTTTAATTAAGGCTTCAATTTTGCTCTTATTGGTTTCGGTTATGCCAATCAGTTGAATGTTTTGGTTACCCGTTAAGCGGAAGCCACAGACATCCAGTTTGGCAATGTTGGCCAAAATGTCTTTTTGGGCGTATTGCTCTGTGTTAACAATGCGGCCACCTTGAACATAAAGCAGGCAGTGCCACAGCCCATCTTGACTTTGGTGCCAGCCGTAACGGTCGGAAGAGGTGGTGAATTTGGCTTCTTTACTGGGTTGCAGTGGTTTCCCTAAGCGTTCAGCAAGTTCTTCTTTGACCCAGTCCACGCCGTATTTTTCAACGGTATGTTTAAAACGTGACAGTTTACGGTCTTCACGATTACCAAAGTCACGCTGAATGCACATAATGTGTTGTGCTACGTCCACCGCTTGCTCTGGCGTACAAAAGCCAATGGTGTCGGCCAAACGTGGAAAGGTGTCTGTACGGCCAAACGTGTGTGCTAGACCACCACCAACGCAAACGTTGAACCCCGCCAGTTTGCCGTCTTCTTCAATGGCGATAAAGCCAATGTCATTGGTGTAGATGTCCACATCGTTATAAGGCGGAATGGCAATGGCAATTTTGAACTTTCTAGGCAGGTAATGTTTGCCGTAGATGGGCTCAATAATTTCTCCCCCCCCTGCAATCAGTTTTTTATCGTGATCATCACCGAGCCAAATTTCGTGATAAGCACGGGTGGCCGGCAATAAACGGTCGGCAATGGCGTTGGCATACGGAAACACTTGGTCGTGAATGGTCGATAAACTGGGGTCTTGAATGCACATGACATTACGGTTGATATCACCACAGGTGGCCACGCTATCCAGTAGGGCTTTATCCATCGCTTGAATGGTTTTTTTCATATCAAACTTGATAATGCCGTGATATTGCACCGCTTGACGCGTGGATAATTTAAGTGTGTCGTTGCCATAGGTGCGACTGATTTCATCACAAGCCAACCATTGCGCAGCACTGAGATGACCACCTGGCAGGCGTACACGAATCATAAACGAGTAGGCGGGTTCGAGCTTTTTGGCGATGCGGGCATTACGCACATCACGGTCATCTTGTTGGTAGCTACCGTGGTATTTAATGAGCTGAATGTCATTCTCATTAATCGCACCCGTTAATGGATTGGCAAAGCCTTCGACCAGTGAGCCACGAAGAAAGTGACTGTTGTCTTTTAAATGCTCAATATCGCTGTCGTTTGGTGCAAGCTGATTGAGGGTTTTTGCAATAGGGCGTGTTGTATTTGTCATTTTGTTACCTGCGATGTATGTAAGCCACATTCTTGTTTGGTTTGTTCTTGGTTTTCCCACCACCAACGTCCTGCACGTTGGTCTTCGCCAGGTTTGATGGCGCGGGTACAAGGTTCACAGCCAATGCTGGGATAGCCTTTAAGGTGCAGTGGGTTAAATGGTATGTTGTTGGTACGAATCGTATCCCACAGCTCTTCGGTTGACCACTGTAGCAACGGGTTAAACTTGATCAGATCCCGTTCGCTATCGTATTCAAACAGTTGCATATTATTACGAAATTCGGATTGTTCTTGACGAATGCCGGTAATCCAAATTTTAGCGTCCTTTAATGCACGATTAAGGGGTTCTATTTTGCGAATATAGCAACATTTTTTGCGCTTTTCGACCGACTCATAAAATCCGTTTAACCCTTGGGTTTGAATGTACTCTTGCACCGCTTCTGGGTTGGGGGTGAAACGGACAATGGTTTTTTGATATTTTTGTTCCGTTTCGGTAATCAGTGTTTCGGTCTCTTTAAATAAACGTTGTGTATCTAAAGTGAATACTTGAATGGATAAATTGTTGTTAAAAATCGCATCAGTAATCACTTGGTCTTCTAAGCCTAAGCTACTTGAAAAGACTATTTTTTGCCCATCAAAAATATCTGCCAGCTCTTTAAGTGCTTCTGCAAGAGGCTG
>WFQP01000056.1 GCA_015487015.1 Thiomicrorhabdus sp. | reverse complement strand
GTGGATATTGTGGTCATTGATTCGGTGGCCGCCTTAACACCTAAAGCGGAAATTGAAGGCGATATGGGGGATTCTCATACGGGCTTGCAAGCGCGATTGATGTCTCAAGCATTGCGTAAATTAACCTCTAATATTAAACGCACCAATACCTTGGTCATTTTTATTAACCAGTTGCGAATGAAAATTGGGGTGATGTTTGGTAACCCAGAAACCACCACGGGTGGGAACGCATTAAAATTTTATGCCTCTGTGCGTTTGGATATTCGTCGTATTGGTGCCATTAAGAAAGGCGATGAAATTTTAGGAAACGAGACCCGTGTCAAAGTGGTTAAAAATAAAGTTTCCCCCCCCTTCAAACAAGTTCAATTTGATATTTTGTACGGTAAAGGGATTTCACGTGAAGGTGAAATTATTGATTTAGGCGTAAAAGAGGGCTTTATTGAAAAGTCGGGTTCATGGTACGCCTATGGGGGCAAAAAGATTGGGCAAGGTAAAGACAATGTGCGCCAATACTTGCTTGATAACCCAGAAATTGCCGAAGAAGTGATGGATAAAATCAAAGAAGTTTTAATGCCTGAACCCTCAAAAAAAGCATCGGACAAAGCGAAGGCTGAGGCGGCAGACACTCAGAAATAGCGTTTGATACTGTTTTGAAAAGTGCCGAAGAGTTTTTAAAGACGCTGACGTTTGATCAATCGGCCGATGCGGAAGAGTCTCCTCCGTCGAAAGAGGAGGGGCTTTTTAGTTTAGAGCCCATTGAGGAGCTGGCTAAAAAAGTGGAGTCTCGTGCGGTCTATTTATTGGGGATGCGAGAGCATGGCGCTAAAGAGCTGAAAACTAAGTTATTGACGAAGTTTCCAGAGACCGAAGCGTTGTTGTCCGAGTGCCAAGAAATTCCCGGGTTTATGAACGATTTGATCGATGATGTGCTACAACGTTGCCAAGCCAACAATTGGCAAAGTGACGAACGTTATATTGAACAATCGGTTCGTAATTGGGCAGCAAAAGGTACGGGGCCTATTAAAATTCGTCAAAAACTCCAGCAGGCTACCGATCGTGATGATCTGATTGCTCTGTATTTAGATTGGGACGACCGAGAGTGGCTCGAATTGGCGCTGGACGTATTGATCAAAAAATATGGAGACACTCAGCGCCCAACTGAACAAAAAGAACAAGCGAGGCGCATGCGGTTTTTACAGAGCCGAGGCTTCTCTTCAGAAGTGATTTGGAAAGCGTTTCGAGAACACGATTAAAGGTCTCTAAAATAAAATTTAAAAGTGTAACGACTTAGACTGCTCCTGAGTTGTTACTTTAAAAGTTTACTATTGTTAAGGTTATTTTCATTATGACGAGCTCAGAACTCAGAAAAGCATTTCTTGATTTTTACATTAAAAAAAATCATACCGCCGTTCACTCCAGTCCCGTTGTGCCTGCAAATGATCCGACCTTGTTGTTTACCAACGCAGGAATGGTACCGTTTAAAGAGACCTTTTTAGGGCAAGAGACGCGCCCTTACACGCGAGCCACCAGTGTACAGCGTTGTATTCGTGCGGGTGGAAAGCATAATGATTTAGAAAACGTAGGGTACACCGCACGTCACCATACTTTTTTTGAGATGCTGGGTAACTTTAGTTTTGGTGACTACTTTAAAAAAGAAGCGGTAGAATTTGCTTGGGAGTTTTTAACTAAAACCTTAAAACTGCCAGAAGAAAAATTGTGGATTACCGTTTTTGAAGAGGACGACGAAGCAGCGGATATCTGGCTTAAAGATATGAAAGTTAGCCCAGAGCGTTTTTCACGTTGTGGCGCAAAAGATAATTTTTGGTCAATGGGCGACACAGGGCCTTGCGGACCATGTTCTGAAATTTTTTACGATCACGGTGAAGATGTAGCGGGTGGTCCTCCCGGCACTCCTGAAGAGGACGGCGATCGTTACATTGAAATTTGGAACCTTGTCTTCATGCAGTTTGACCGCTCCAGTGACGGTACCTTAACGCCTCTGCCTAAACCTTCAGTAGATACGGGCATGGGCTTAGAGCGTTTGGCTGCGGTCATGCAGGGCGTGCATAACAACTACGACATTGATCTGTTTCAAGCCTTAATTAAAAAAGCGGCTCAGTTAACGGGTGAAAAAGACCTTTCTAATAACTCATTGCGCGTCATTTCCGATCATATTCGCTCCTGTGCATTTACCATCGCTGATGGTGTCATGCCTTCCAATGAAGGACGGGGCTATGTGTTGCGTCGTATCATTCGTCGTGCCATTCGTCATGGTTATAAGTTGGGACAAACGCAACCGTTTTTCTATGAACTAGTTGGCACACTGGTTGAGCAGATGGGGCGAGCTTATCCTGAGCTGGCTTCAGAGCAGAGTAATGTTGAGCGTGTACTTAAGTTAGAAGAGGAACGCTTTGCCGAGACCTTAGAAAACGGCATGAAACTGCTGGAAGACTACATCGAGCAAATGAAAGACAATGTGGTTGCGGGCGATGTGGCTTTTAAACTGTATGATACTTATGGTTTTCCGTTGGACTTAACCGCTGATGTGGCGCGAGAAAAAGGCTTAACGGTTGATGAAGCTGGTTTTACCGAGGCGATGGAAGCACAGCGAGAGCGAGCCAGATCGGCCAGCAATTTTGGTTCAAACAGCAATGTGCGCATTGCGTTTGATGCCGAAACTCCGTTTGTAGGATACGATCAAGACGAAGCCGAGAGCAAAATACTGGCGATTTTTGTTGGTGGTGCTTCGGTGCAAAGTGTGGACCAAGGGATGGATGCCACCATTATTTTAGATCAAACGCCGTTTTATGCCGAATCGGGTGGGCAAGCAGGTGACAGTGGCAGTTTGACCGAAGGGATGAACAGTTTTCATGTAAACGACACCCAAAAACAGGGGGCATTGTTTTTGCATCAAGGCACGGTGTCAGCAGGCACGATGACTGTTAACCAAGCGTTGCACGCTAAAATTAATATTGAAAATCGTCGTGCGTGCGAGCGAAACCACTCCGCCACTCATCTATTACATGCCGCACTGCGCCAAGTGCTTGGTAGCCATGTTGGGCAAAAAGGGTCACTGGTTAAGGCCGATCGTTTACGCTTTGATTTCTCTCATTTTGAGCCAATTTTAGCTCAGCAGTTGCGTGAAGTGGAACAACTGGTGAATCGCAATATTTTAGCCAATGCCAAAGTAGGCATGGCCGAAGTGGACATTGAAGCCGCCAAAGAAAAAGGCGCGATGGCACTGTTTGGTGAAAAATATGGCGACACCGTTCGCGTGGTAGACATGGGCGATTTTTCCATTGAACTGTGTGGTGGAACTCATGTGAATGCGCTGGGTGAAATAGGCCCATTCCG
>WFQP01000055.1 GCA_015487015.1 Thiomicrorhabdus sp. | reverse complement strand
ACAATTTACCTTCCATATTTTCCAATACTAAAAAATAAGCCTGTTTAATTGGCTTCTCTTTTTTGGGCTTTTTCGCTGGAAAGTCACGCACTCGATCCTGCTGATTCGCCAAACATCCACTTCTTACGGGGCATTTTTCACAGCTTGGTTTAGCACGAGTACACACCGTTGCCCCTAAGTCCATAATCGCTTGCGTGTAATCTGCAAACCGAGAGATAGGGGTAAATTCCTCCGCTTTATGCCATAAAAAAGATTCATTATTTTTGCTCCCCGTCCAACCCTCTAAGACGAGATAACGACTTAATACGCGCTTAACATTACCATCTAAAATGGCATGGCGTTGTTGCAATGCAATGGACAAAATAGCACCCGCTGTCGAACGCCCAATGCCCGGTAATGCCAAAACATCATCATAGCTTTCGGGAAACCGTCCCTCAAAATCCGCCATAATTTTCATTGCACTCTTATGTAAATTACGCCCCCGTGCATAATAGCCTAGCCCTGCCCAGTGTGCTAACACCGCATCTTGAGAAGCCTGCGCCAAGGCTTCAACCGTTGGAAAGGAACGCATAAATCGTTCATAATAAGGAATAACCGTTTTTACCTGCGTTTGTTGCAGCATGATTTCCGATACCCATACTCGATACGGTGTTATCGTTTTTTGCCAAGGTAAGTCGTGACGACCATGCAGATCAAACCAACCTAATACCTGTTCTGAAAACTTAGACATAAACCCTTTTATTTTTGAAAACTGAAAAGCGGTATACTATCACGCATTATCATTAACGACGACGAAGAAAATGACCGACATTCATCCTGAAACATCACAAAAAATAGACCCTAAAAACTTTCGTATTAAAAGCTTTGCTCTTCGCCAAGGCCGTCTCTCTAAAGCGCAACAAAATGCCTTGGAGACACTTTGGCCTCAATTTGGTTTAGAGGTCGATAATGAACTGCTTGATTTCACTCAGGTGTTTCAACGTGACGCCCCCACCATTGTGGAAATAGGGTTTGGCATGGGAAAAAGCTTGGCTGAAATGGCTGAAGCAACCCCTGAGATCAACTACATTGGTATTGAAGTACACCGCCCTGGTGTTGGTGCACTGTTAAGACTGATTGCTGAAAAAGGGTTGACGAATATTCGAATTTTTAACCATGATGCTATTGATGTTTTAGAACAAAAAATCCCAAAAAATAGCTTGGCTGGACTGTATCTGTTTTTCCCCGATCCATGGCATAAAAAACGCCACCATAAACGCCGAATTGTTCAGCCTAGTTTTGTGAAAAGCATTGCACAACACCTCAAAATAGGCGGACACTTTCATATGGCGACTGACTGGGAAGATTACGCTGAATACATGATGGAAGTAATGAATACCGCCACAGAGTATCGTAATATTGCAGGCGAAAAAGCGTATACACCACGCCCTGATTACCGTCCGCTTACCAAGTTTGAACAACGTGGACAGCGCCTAGGTCACGGGGTTTGGGATTTAGTATTTGAACGTATTTAACACCATTTGAACCAACTGTTTATGAACCTTCGTTCCATTCATGATATTTTTGGCATTCACGTGCCAAGCTGCGCCTTCGTTAGGCGCATTCGCTTGCCATATACCACGGTAGGTTACGGGTATATTTAACCCTTTTAAAATTTTTACCCCCCCCTCTGGGCGTTCAATAAGGACATTTAACGTACTGTCAATCTGGGCTGTATTTACATTAAATGTCCCAGCGCCACTTACTGAAAAACGCTCGCTGGCCACATCCAATTTTCTTGCCGAATAGAGACCATCAGACCAGCGTCCGACGACCATTATTTTTTGCAATTCCGTATAAGCACGGCTTGAATCAGACGTCTTTAAACTCAGCTCACCAGCCAAAATACGATTAAGATCCATACCAGCCAGCTTTGCACCTTCAATATCGAATGAAAGCCGTCCGTTTAAATGAGATTTAATCGTCTTTACATCCATGCCTGTGGTTTTTAAATCAAACCGACTCACCAAGCTACCAGCCAATAAAACAGAGGAAGCCTGACGTTTTGCCAACGCACCCAGTTCGATATCATTGACTCGCCCTTTCCAGTGAAAACTTGGGGACTCTCCAGTTAAATTAATGTGTAATCGAGAGAGTAACTCTCCTTGATAAAACGTGGCATCAAGAGGCGCGAGTTGTAATCGTCCTTTTTCAGCGACAATATCTACATCAAAGGTATCCAGCGTCATATCAAACGCCGTTAGTTGTGTGATCGTTAACTGCCCAAATATATTTGCCTGCTTTAAAAAATCAACCGAAATGGGAATAGGAAAATAGACTTGTTGCTCGCCTGTTTTTTTCTCCCCCCCCTCTTCTGGCAAATACGCTTGATAAAAATCGAGATTCCCCTCCTGTACATCCAATTCAAACCGTAGGGTTTTATTGCCATCAAAATCATACGACAAATCCCCTTTTACTTTACTCTCGTCTATCTGTATATCAATGTCATTTAACAATAAGTGGCTGCCATCCCAATACCATTCAAATTGACCGTTTCCGACCGATAAAGCCTGTTGATTTACAAATTTTGGCAACGGCAAATTTAAATGCTTCGCCCACTCTTTAAAATTCAGCTGTTGCAACGTCACTGTGCCCGAAAGCAACGTGTTTAAGCCAAACTGGCCAGAAAAGCTACTTTGTAATTGCGCATCGAGCCCATTTAAAAATCCATTCTCGATAGAGACTTCCATTGTTTCGATATTCATCTCAAACAGATCGCCTCGTGTTGTTAAACGCACTTCAGGTATCTTTTGATCTTCTGGTAAACGGACTTTAAACACACCATTCCATTGACGAAGTTGCCATATTTTAAACTGCTCTTTAATCTCTAAAATACCGTTTAAGTGCACATCGTAAATGCGTTGCGACAAACTGTTTTGATAACTAAAATCACTGCTCATATCAAAAGGTTGCTTTTTCGCTACATCAAAAGCCAAAATATTAATGTTTAAAAATGTTTCCGCAAACCCTTTTGCTTTATCATAAATTTGAATTTTGCCATCACGCACAACCAAACTATCAAACGCCCAGTTGGCCACTTTATTTTCATCTTTTTGTGCGGCACTTTCCTGTTCAGCTTCGGGCTTAAGACTGACTTGAACGCGTTCTAATGTATTAAACCACTCCGTCGCTGTTTGTGCTTTATCAAAAGAATCTTGCTGTTTTAACCAAGTCGCCAGTCCTTTAATATCCGACCAGTTATCCCCTGTTTTAGTTTTGATTAAGTGAAGCTTAGGCTCAAACAGCTCCAAACGAAGCACATCTACCTCTTTATGCCACAGTAGCGACCACAAAGAGAGTTCAACCTGAACCGTTTGAACCGATAATAAATTTTCAGAATCAAATCCCTCTGGGTTTTTTAAGGCCAACTCCGTTGCTGTCAACTCAAAAGGAAACACAGAAACATCCACGACTCCCTTAATGTTAAATTCTCGTCCCGTATAGTCGGTTACCTCTTGCTCTATTTGCGGTTTATATTGGTTAAAATCAATAAAACTCACCGCCCCAGCAAAGGCTAAAAATAACAATATCGGAATAATACCCAATATTAGGGTAACCCGCTTAAACCACTTAAAAAAATTCTGTTTACTCACTCAAATACTCTCTTACAATTTAGGCTGTCGATCAAATCCCACATCCTCATCCAAACTTATCTCTTCTAAAAAAGAGCCATCATAAGGTGAAAGCTCGGTCATTTCACCCACTAACCCCTGTACTAAATAACGTTCAATCTCTTCTTCTGACAGGGCTTCACTAAAATAAGTCCCCTGCATTAAAAAACACCCGTAACTGTTTAAAAACGCCACCTGCTCGGCACTTAATACCCCACAAGCCATCATTTTTTTATTCAGCGTTAATCCCATTTCAATCAACGAGCCGGTCATGGCAGAAATTACCTTATTATTGGTTACCTGCTGCACCATTCTAGGACTTAAACTTAAGCGATCAATCGGCCAATCATGTAGCCGTAATAGTGACCAATTTCCAGAACCAAAGGAACGAATCGCAATCTCCACTCCCAACCGAGAGAGGTCGGTCAATTGCGATACCACGGAAAAACGTTGACTGTTTAAACACCCCTCACTTAGCGATAAAATAAATAGCTCAGGTGGCACACAGTGATAATCCAACTGCTCTGCCAGCCAGTTTACAAACTCTTTTTGCTGAAAGTGACAAGGGCGTATTTCAATGGCACAAGTAATTTCTACCCCCTCTTGCAACAGTTGACCACAAAAACGAATGGCCTCTTGTACCATCCACTCCCCCAAAAGAATGCCCACTTGTGACTCTTCGGCAATGGCCAGCAACTGAGCCTCATCCAAAGTCATCAACTCAACACACTCCGCAAAATTCAGCTTCGCTTCAATGGACGCAATGGTTTGATTTTGTGTATCAAATACTGGCACATAATCTAAACCCAAACGTTGCTGTTTTAAGGCCTTACGTAGCTGCCCCTGAACATAACGCCGCCGTTCAATTTGACGCATCATCTCCGGTTGGTAAAACACCACTTGATTGCGCCCCGAATGTTTTGCACGGTACATCGCTAAATCGGCAAACTTTAATAGTGCTTCAATCTCGCTGGCATCATTTGGATAATAGGCCACACCAATAGAGGCACCAATTTCAACCTCCGTACTCTCATCACAACAATCATCGCTTAAACAAATCGGCTGAGACAGTTTTCTTACAATCGCATTGGCCACTTCTGCCGTCCCTTTCAAAGACTCTGGGTGCTGAAGCAAAACCACAAACTCGTCCCCCCCCAAACGCCCCGCAATGTCCGCCTTATTTCCCTCTAATACCAAGCAGGACTCAATTAAACGCGCCACTTTTTGTAATAATAAATCACCTGCATCATGCCCTAAACTATCATTGACCCACTTAAAGCGGTCTAAATCAATAAACAGTACCGCTTTTGCATCCACAGAACACGATACTACTGGCTCGATACTGTGTTGAACCGCAGACTGCCAACCCGAACGGTTTAAAAGTTGCGTTAATGCATCGAGCTGAATGGCGTTAAGTGAGTTCATTTTATACTCATCCTTATTATGATCATCCTTAAGAAATCTCTGAATACCGAAAACACGAAACCACATGGTCATTCACCATGCCCACGGCCTGCATAAAGGCATAGCAAGTTGTAGAACCAATAAATTTAAAGCCTTTTTTCTTCAAACTTTTACTCATTTTATCCGAAACATCCGTTTTAGATGGTACATCCGAAAGCTGTTGCCACTGGTTTTGAATGGGCTTACCGTTCACAAACGACCAAATATAAGCATCAAAACTGCCGTATTCTTGCTGAATCTCTAATACACACTTTGCATTCACCACCGTTGCATTCACTTTAAGCTTATTGCGAACAATATTTGGGTTCTCTAAGAGCTGTGCTATTTTTTTATCTGAATAGGTGGCTATTTTTTGAATATCAAACTGATCAAACGCCTCTAAATATCCCGCTCGTTTTTTCAAAATCGTTACCCAACTTAACCCCGCTTGCGCACCTTCTAAAATCAACATCTCAAATAACAAGCGGTCATCATGCACTGGCACACCCCACTCATCATCATGATATTTAGTTTCCAGTGGGTTTGAACTTGCCCATTCGCAACGGTTCATAAGTGATACTCCTTTTAAATTTTATCTTTTAGCTCTTTTAAAAAATGAGTAACAGGCACTAATTAAAGCATTGGAATGGCGGATTGATTCAGAAATATTCTCTTTTTCACTAAGGAAAGCAAGAGCGTATCATAGGCACGATATATGAATTTTGATTGCAAAAATCTAACTTATTTACTATGTATTCTCATCCATTCAGACTCATCTAGCCCCACTCGTGTGAGGTTTGCACTATACTCCGAAACAATTCTTTGGGCATATAGGTCTTTTAATTCGAATATAAATTCAAACGTTTCATCACCTTCATGAAAAGGAGTGAAATATAATTTAGGCTCTTGTGAACTTTCACCCTCACTGCCTCGCTGTGCAACAACTTCACCTGTTCCTTTAAACTTAACCGTTCGAATGCCATAAGTTTTCTTATCTATTTTTAGATTAGTTCCATCTCGTGTAATTAAATTCCATCCACTTTCAGCTTTCTTTAAAGATAAAAACAGAAAACGCCTAGGTTCATCACTGGTTAATCGAACCGAATCACAACGTTGCTGAATACAAACATAGTAAAGACCTTCATCACCTTCCTTAATACTTT
>WFQP01000054.1 GCA_015487015.1 Thiomicrorhabdus sp. | reverse complement strand
GGCCGTTGCTTCCTTTTTTAAGGGGGCATTTTTAATTGTGTCGTTAACACTTAAAGTCGATGCGGGTAAAAAACGTGCTGAGTTATACTCTTTAGGCTCGATTTTAGAGGAAGGATTTGATGACGAAGGCAATAGTTTATTTAAAATGTCCTTAACCATTCAAGAATGGAATGTGGTTAAATGCTGGCCAGAACTGATTCAGGCAAATGTTTTGGAAGGAAATTCGAAAACACCTTGAACACATATTCTTGTGTATAAACGTAAAAAACAGTGTAAGTGATTGTAAAGTCTAGGTTTTTAAATGTGTAGTCGCACCTATAGGTTCGGCGTAGTATTTTGATATCATAGGTTTTTTAAAGGGTTGCGCTAGATTCGTGTTCCTATGTAAGGATTTGGGTTGAATAAATATTTGTTATAAATTATTTTAATAGGTGACTTTTAGCGATAATCTCACTAGAATATGAGGAATCGTGTCTGTAAAAATGCAGATCACTAGATTGATGCGGTTTTTAGATTTTCTAAAAACGATTGCACGAAACATGGAGATGTTTGAATGGCTTGGAATGAACCCGGTAAGTCTGGGCAGGATCCTTGGGGAAACTCAGGAAAAAACAATAATGGTGGTGATCAAAAGCCGCCTAAAAACCCAAAAAATGATGATATTGATGAGTTACTGAAAAAGGCTCAGAAGATTTTTGGGGGCGCAGGCGATAAGTTTGGCAAAAAAGGTGGCGGAGGCATCGGTGGTCGAGGTGTTTCGGTTGTTCTGGGCGTAGTCGGAACGGTTTGGTTGCTGTCAGGTATCTATATTGTTGACCCTGCAGAGCGAGGTGTTGTCACTCAGTTTGGTTCGTTTGTTGAAGAGACAAAAGCTGGGCCGCACTGGCATATCCCTTATCCGATTGAAGCCGTTCGTATTGTGAACGTCGATCAAATTCGTACTGCTGAAATTGGTTATCGTTCCGATACTACTCGTACTCAAACAGGAACCGTTCCAAATGAGTCTTTAATGTTAACTAAAGATGAAAATATTGTGGACTTGAAAATTGCCGTGCAATATCAAATACAAAGTGCTAATCAATATTTATTTGACGTGTCAGATCCTGATATGACGTTGCGTGCAGTTGTAGAGAGTACTTTGCGAGAAGTTGTTGGACAAAGTACGATGGATTTTGTTTTAACAGAAGGGCGTGATGAAGTTGTTTCTCGTGTAAAAGATTTAACACAAGATCGCTTAGACGAATATAAAACAGGGTTGATTGTTACTAGTGTTAACTTGCAGGATGCTCAACCACCAGAGCAAGTGCAGTCGGCATTTGCAGATGTGGTTAAAGCTCGAGAAGACAGAGAGCGTTTGATTAATGAAGCCGAAGCGTATTCAAATGATATTTTACCAAAATCTCGTGGTAAAGCGGCACGAGAGCTAGAAGAAGCCAGTGCTTATCACGATCGAGTGATTGCTCAGGCGGTCGGTGAGGCCTCTCGTTTCACCAGTATTGTTACCGAATATCAAAAAGCACCAGAAGTCACTCGTAATCGTTTATATATTGATGCGATGGCAACGGTATTAAGTAATACTAGCAAGGTATTTGTTGGGTCAGATAGTAGTAATAATTTATTGTATTTACCGTTGGATAAAATGGTAAATCAAGGGCAAGCAACGGTTCCGTTTGCACCACAACAACAAGCTGTTCCTGTAAATACAGGGGCAGTGGGTAATCGTCAACAAAATACATCAAGCGGTCAGAGAACAAATATTCGTGACTACTTGAAAAATAGGGAGCTACGTTAATGAAACCAGTACTTGGAATATTAGCAGCGGCTGTTTTATTTGTAGGCAGTAACTCCGTTTATGTGGTTAATCAGTGGGAAACCGGTGTAGTGCTTCGTTTAGGGGAAATTGTAAAAGCAGATGTTGAGCCTGGCTTACACTTTAAAATGCCATTTATTAATAATGTACGTAAGTTTGATGCACGTTTACAAACCTTGGATGCAAACCCAGAACGCTACTTGACCAGTGAAAAGAAAAACTTGGTCGTGGATTCGTTTGTAAAGTGGCGTATTTCAGATGTTGAGATGTTTTATACCACCATGAACGGGGATAACCGTCAAGCAGGTATGAAATTGGGACAGATTGTAAAAGATGGCTTACGAGCTGAGTTTGGTAATCGTACCGTTAAAGAGGTGATTTCAGCAGAACGTGTTGATATCGCAAATAAAATTAAAGCCACAACAGCACTAGCGGCCAATTCCTTTGGTATTGAAATTGAAGATATTCGTATTAAACGAATTGATTTAGCAAAAGACATTAGCAAATCGGTTTACCGTAGAATGGAAGCTGAGCGTAACCGTGTTGCGAAAGATTTACGCTCTAAAGGGTCTGAAGCGGCTGAGAAAATCAGAGCCGATGCAGATCGTCAGCGCGTGGTTATCTTAGCGGATGCGTACAGTGAAGCAGAGATTCTTCGTGGTAAAGGGGATGCAAAAGCGGCTGAGATTTATGCTAAGGCGTATAGTCTGGATGCTGAGTTCTACTCTTTTTACCATAGTATTAATGCATACAAAACCTCATTTAAAGATAAGTCAGATATTTTATTGGTGGATCCAAAATCAGACTTCTTTAAATACTTTAACCAATCAGCACAGTAGTTGAATGGTTATAAAAAGGCGGGGTTAACCTGCCTTTTTTATGAGTTATGGGTATCCATAATGATTAGAGATGTCTTTATATGTTAGAAGCTACATTAATTACCGCTATTGCGTTAGTCTTTATTATTGAAGGTATATTGCCGTTTATGTTTCCAAATGCTTGGCGACGTATGATGAAAGCAGCGGTTGAAGCCTCTGAAAAAGAGCTACGCATAATGGGATTGATCTCAATCACCATTGGCATGGTGGTTTTAATGTTTTTAAGTGAATAATTTATTGTGTTGTGCTTAGCTCACACAACTCCTCCTTATTTTAGTAATTAGAAAGAAGTTATTAATGCAACAATCTACTTGGTTTACGCCAGATGGTTTAGAAGACCTTCTGCCCCCTCAAGCCCAAAAATTGGAATATTATCGTCGTAAGTTAATGGATGGTTTTCATCTGTCTGGATACGATTTGGTCTTGCCACCTCTTGCTGAGTTTACGGATTCGTTATTAACGGGAACTGCACGACAGTTGGCTGTGGATACGTGCCGTTTTACTGATCAAGAGAGCGGTAAAATGATGGGTGTTCGTGCCGATATGACGCCACAAGTAGCGCGTATTGTGAGCAACCGTTTAAAAGCATCCGATACCATCTCTCGCTTATGTTATGCGGGTGAGGTTTTGAAGACACGCAATAATAAAGCGAAAGGGTCTCGAAGCCCAATTCAGCTGGGTGCCGAGTTGTTTGGCCACGCTGGGGTAGAGAGCGACATTGAAATTATTGAGTTGATGCTGGAATCAATGCAGTTGCTTAATTTGGACAATGGTAAAGTCAGTTTAGGGCATGTGGGTATTGTGGATGAGCTGATTTCATTAGCGGGTTTAAATGAGGCTCAATCAGCACAGTTAATTGATATTTTAGAGCGTAAAGCGCTACCTGAATATGAGCAGTTTTTAGCGGAAACAACAGTACCTGAATCGGTCTCGAATGCATTTTCTGAACTGTTGAGCTTGTGTGGTAATGCAACGACAGTGATTGAACGCGCTCAAACCTGTTTATCTTCGCTCTCTCCTGTATTAAAAAGTGCGGTAGAACGTTTAGATACGGTCATCTCATTTTTAACCGAGGTGCATAGCAACCCTATTCATTTAGATTTAGCCGATATCCGTGGCTATCAGTACCATACTGGTATTATTTTTGCCTGCTACAGTGCTGATGGTTTTTTATTGCCTATTTGCAAAGGTGGACGTTATGACAACATTGGTTCAGACTTTGGGTTGGCACAGCCAGCAACAGGGTTTAGCTTAGATTTGCGCGTGGCTTTGGATCTGTTAGCTTCGGTCAGTCCTGCCGAAAAAGGGTGTGTGTATGCACCTTCACAGGCAGATAAAGCGCTTCAAGAAAAAATTGTTGAATTGAAGCTTTCTGGAATGCAAGTGGTGAAGGTTTTTGATATGAATACCTTAACCTCTGGCGATCAGTTTTTGTCAAACACCGGTGGTCAATGGGTTGTTGAGCAAGTTTAATTGCAAGCTGAGTTATATTCATTTTTTATAAAAATAATTAAGAAGTAGTTTTATGTCAAAACGAAATATTGTGGTAGTCGGCACTCAATGGGGTGATGAAGGAAAGGGAAAAATTGTAGACCTGTTAACAGACAGAGTGGCTGCGGTGATTCGTTTTCAAGGTGGGCACAATGCCGGCCATACGCTTGTTATTGATGGTCAAAAAACGGTACTTCATCTGATTCCTTCTGGTATTTTGCGTGAAGAGGTTGAGTGTTTTATTGGTAATGGTGTGGTGTTAGCACCAGATGCATTAGAGCGTGAAGTGACTCAGCTAGAAATGACTGGGTTAAACGTTCAAAAACGTCTTAAAATCAGTGACGCATGTCCACTTATTTTGGATTACCATGTGGCATTGGATGTGGCGCGTGAAGTGGCTCGTGGCAATAAAGCCATTGGAACCACTGGGCGAGGCATTGGTCCTGCATACGAAGATAAAGTGGCTCGTAGAGGGTTGCGTGCAGGTGACTTTAAAAATATGTCTTCGTTTAAGCTTAAGCTGCAAGAGACGTTGGCTTATCATAATTACATGCTTGAACATTACTATAAAGCGGAGCCTATTTCGTTTGATGTATTGTGGGCGAAGTGCGAGCGTTACAGCCAAATGATTCTGCCTATGTTGGCGGACATTCCTAATTTGATTGCAAGCTATAACCGTGAAGGTAAAAGCTTAATGTTTGAAGGTGCGCAAGGAACGCTTTTGGACATTGATCAAGGGACTTATCCTTATGTAACGTCCTCCAATACTACCTCAGGTGGTGCCGCATCGGGTGCTGGTATTGGACCAACTGAGTTGGACTATATTTTGGGTATTACCAAAGCTTATGCTACTCGAGTAGGTGGTGGGCCGTTCCCAACCGAGTTGTCTTACGATTGTGATGCCGATGAAGGTGATCCAATTGGTAAAGAGTTAGGTACACGTGGACATGAATTTGGTGCCACAACTGGACGTCAACGTCGTTGTGGTTGGTTTGATGCGGTGGCATTGCGTCGTTCAGCACAAATTAATGGTTTAACGGGTATGTGTTTAACCAAGCTAGATGTTATGGATGAGCTTAAAGAGATTAAAATTTGTATCTCTTATGAGCAAAATGGGGAGACTTTGTTGTTACCCCCTTCCAGTGCGGATGAGTACGAAACCTGTGTGCCTAATTATGTCACAATGCCAGGGTGGCAAACCTCTACGGTAGGTGTTGAGTCTTGGGATGCGTTGCCTCAAGCGGCTAAAAATTACATTCGCTTCTTAGAAAAAGAAGTAGGGGTAGCGGTCTCTATTTTGTCAACGGGGCCAGACCGTTCTGAAACTTTGGTGATTACAGATCCATTTGCATAGCTTTAATTAGAAATGCCTTTTTAAATCGCACTGACTAAAAAAAACCGAATCCAATGATTCGGTTTTTTTGTTTTTGACCTAGCTTTTATACAGCTCTTTTGATGTTTCATAACGTTGAACAATATCATCAATGCAAGTTTGATCGTATTCACGTAATCCGCTGAGTACCATGGTTTTATAACCAGAACCTACGTGCTCACCATTATTTTCTAGTACATTAAACTCAATGCGAACCAGGCCGCGTTTTCCTTTTACATCAAGTTGGCTATTGCTGAGCTCAAGGGTTGGCTGCTTAATATTTAGGTGTTTAAACTCAAATGCCATGCTCTCATAAATAACCATTGGACGATCTGGATTAATCATTACATTATGTTGTTTCATTAAGGGTACTAAAATATGCGGAAAGCAGTGCCCAGAAAAAGCAACGTAAGCGGTGGAGAAGGCTTTAATAAATGTTAAATCTTTTGTATTGTCCCCTTGGCGTTCTGCGGTTAAACACGCTTTGTCGTTCTCATCCACAATCGTAAATTGACTCTCGTCGGTGTCTGGCAATGTTACCGCCATATTTTTGCCAATCATGCTGGTGTAGTGAAATGACATTTTTTGCGATAAGCCTTGATAGGCTAAGGTCAGTGCAAAGATAAGATCGCCAGGAACGCAAAAGCGTTTTGAATCTGGGTTGTGTAGGGGGTTAAAGTCATCAGACACTTCCTTGGCAAAGGCGCTACCTTGCTCGGGTGTAATGTGAATGGTTTTACTATTGTTGGTTTGCGTACAGGTATGAAAAGAGTCTAAATACATGGTTTCTCTCTGTTAATTGAAAGAATAAAAAAAGAGAATCATACTGAATATTGGGCTAATAATCATCTTTTCGTAGGTAAAAGTTTAAAACTCATAAAAAAAACTGATGATCTGCTTGGAAAAATTGACTCTTAGTGCCAGTATGTTAAGCTTCGTTGCCCTAATTTTTGTACTATTTGTAGTGCATTTTTTTAACAAAAATAAGTATTTTATTACACAGGCTAAATCATGACTGCCATGACTCTTTTAAGTTTTAACTTGCCAATTGCGGCTTTACTTCCTTTTGTGGGAGCGATTTTTGCCGCGTGGGCCTCCAAGATAAATCGTTTAGCTTCGGCATGGGTTGCTGCTCTGGTGACTATTTTGGCTCTGGCATTTTTAGCACCTTCTATGGCGATGGTGTTTGCGGGTGAAACCTTAATTCAGAGCTGGACATGGATGCCTGCGATAGGCTTGGAATTTGCCTTTCGTTTTGATGGTTTGGCGCTGTTGTTTGCATTGCTTATTTTAGTAATTGGCTTATTGGTTATTATTTACGCCCGTTACTATTTGTCTAAAAAAGACTCGATGGGGCGGTTCTTTGCCTATTTATTGATGTTTATGGGCTCTATGTTAGGGATCGTTCTGTCAGAAAACTTAATTCAGATGGTGGTTTTTTGGGAGCTAACCTCCTTAACGTCTTTCTTACTTATAAGTTACTGGCAACACCGACAAGATGCACGTGCGGGTGCGCGTATGGCATTAGTCATTACAGGTGGTGGCGGACTAGCCTTATTGGCGGGTGTGTTGTTATTAGGCCATGTTGTGGGCAGTTATAACTTAACCGATGTATTGGCGGCGGGTGAGCTGATTCGAGGCCATGATTTATACCTACCCATTTTAGTGTTGATTTTATTGGGTGTATTTACCAAGTCAGCACAGTTTCCTTTTCATTTTTGGTTGCCTCATGCGATGGCGGCTCCTACTCCTGTTTCGGCCTATCTACATTCAGCCACAATGGTTAAGGCGGGTATTTTCTTATTGGCGCGTTTCTTTCCCGTCTTATCTGGTACGCCAGAATGGACATGGTTAGTGGGAGGCGCAGGCTTAATTACCTTTTTACTGGGTGCTTATTTTGCGTTATTTCAACACGATATTAAAGGATTGTTGGCGTACTCAACCATCAGTCACTTAGGGTTAATTACCTTGTTGTTTGGTTTTGGAACACAGTTGGCTGCGGTGGCAGCGATTTTTCATATTATTAACCACGCCACCTTTAAAGCGTCTCTGTTTATGGTGGCGGGTATTATCGATCACGAAACAGGCACGCGTGATATGCGGCGCTTGAATGGGTTATTCAAATACATGCCGCATACCGCTATTTTGGCGATGATTGCTGCTGCTGCGATGGCAGGGGTGCCTCTCTTAAACGGTTTCTTAAGCAAAGAGATGTTTTTTGATCAAGCCTTAACGGCCTCGGGTGGGTCTGTTTGGGCGTGGGCGATTCCTATTTTAGTGGTTTTTGCTGCGGTCTTTTCAGTCGCTTACTCCTTACGTTTTATTCACGACGTTTTCTTTAATGGTGAGCCGGTTAATCTACCGAAAACACCGCATGAACCGCCACGTTTTATGAAAATCCCTGTCGATTTATTGGTTATTATCTGTTTGGCCGTGGGTATGATTCCAATGTTTACCGTTGCACCGATTTTAGCGGTTGCTGTGGCAGGGACATTACAAACGACTCCGCCAGAATACAGCTTGGCTATTTGGCACGGATTTAACCTGCCATTGTTAATGAGTTTTATTGCATTGGCACTGGGTGTCTTGGTTTATATAATGCGCAAACGTTTGTTTGAGTGGCATGAATCGAGTATGGCGCGTTGGGATGCTCGAATCATATTTAATGCAGTGTTAGGCGCGGTGGGTACGTTTGCCAATAGCACTACTCGCTCGTTTGATAAAGGGTCTTTGCAAAATGCCACTATTTGGGTGCTCACCACAGCACTATTAGCAGGCTTTATTGGGTTTACCTCGGTATCTGCCCCTCTGTTTGGTGATCGTGCGTTGCTTCCTGTAGATGGTGTCAGCGTCTTAGCGGCGGTGATCTTAATGGTCGCTAGTGTGCTGACTGTAGCATGGCATCGCAAACGTTTAATTGCGTTGGTGATGCTGGGCGTGGTGGGTTTAATTATCTCATTAATGTTTGTTAAGTTTTCAGCACCTGATTTGGCGTTAACACAGCTTTCCGTTGAGATTGTAACGGTGATTTTACTGTTATTGGCGTTGTATTTCTTACCTCAGACCACGCCTAAAGAGACCAGCGATTTACGCGTAAGCCGAGATATTGTCATTGCGTTGCTGTCAGGGGTTGGGGTGACGTTGCTTACCATGGCTGTGCTTACACGTGATTTTGCTCCTATTTCAGAGTTCTTCTTACTTAACTCGGTACCGGGTGGTGGGGGAACCAATGTAGTGAATGTTATTCTCGTCGACTTCAGGGGAACCGATACCTTAGGCGAAATTGCTGTATTGGCTTTAGCGGGCTTGGGTATTTACGCGATGCTGCAAGGCATGAAATTGCACGCACCTGACCAAGACAGTGTTGGACGCGTTTGGAATAGCGATTTACATCCAGAAATCATGCAAACCTTAACGCGCCTGTTATTGCCGTTAATGTTGATGATTGCCATCTACATCTTTTTACGCGGTCATAACTTACCAGGTGGCGGCTTTATTGCCGGTCTAATCGCTGCGGTCGCCTTGATTGTTCAGTACCTATCTAACGGTATTGCGTGGACTAATGATCGCCTTAAATTTGATATGCATTGGGTGATTGGCTTTGGTTTATTGATTGCAACAGCAACGGGCTTAGTGGCGATGGGGCTGGGCTATCCATTTATGACCACAGCATTTACCTATCTTAATTGGCCTGTGGTTGGCAAGTTTGAAGTCGCCAGTGCCATCGCCTTCGATTTAGGAGTATTTTTAGTAGTGGTGGGTGCAACGGTGATGAGTTTGGTTGAACTCGGGAAATTGAGCGATCAGTCTCATCAAGCACAACCTAATTTAAACAATTCGACTCAATCGACATCCGCGCTTAAGTCACAACAGGAGGCAAACTAATGGAGTGGCTTATTTCTATCGCAATTGGGGTACTGACGGCAACAGGTGTCTATTTAACCTTACGGGCGCGTACCTTTCCTGTGGTATTGGGGTTAACGTTATTGGCGTATGCCGTTAATATCTTTTTGTTCGCCATGGGGCGCCTAACCGTTGGATTACCTGCGGTGATTGATAAAACCGCACAAGCGGCGCAATACAGTGACCCTTTGCCACAAGCTTTGGTGTTAACCGCAATTGTAATCGCCTTTGGTATGACGGCCTTTTTAATTGTACTGGCGCTTAAAGCGCGAGGTGAATTGGGCAACGACCATGTGGATGGTTTAGATGTTGATGCCGAAAATAACTCAAATAAGGAGGTCAAATAAATGAGTCACTTAACAGCTTGGCCTGTCTTTTTGCCCCTGATTGCGGGCTTTATTCTGATTTTGGCACACATGGGCGGTATTCGTCTGCAACGTGTGATTAGTTTCTTAACTGTGATTGGCTTGGTTTTGTTGAGCATGGCGCTTATTTCGGCGACATCGAGTGATCAATATCAAGTGTATTTGCTTGGAAACTGGACGGCTCCGTTTGGAATTGTGCTGGTGCTGGATCGTCTATCGGCCTTGATGGTGTTAATTACCTCTCTATTGGCGGTGGGGGCTTTGTGGTATGCGATGACCACCGATACCGACAAAAAAGGTGCACACTTCCATATTCTGTTTCAACTGCAACTGTTTGGATTAAACGGTGCATTTTTAACTGGCGATGTCTTTAACCTATTTGTATTCTTTGAAGTTTTATTATTAGCTTCTTACGGTCTTTTATTGCATGGCAATGGCCGTTTACGTACCAAAGCTGGGTTGCACTACGTGGTGATTAACTTGGTGGGGTCAACGTTGTTCTTATTTGCGGTTGGTGCGCTGTATGGTGTACTGGGTACGCTTAATATTGCCGATATGGCCGCTAAAATAGCCGTTGCACCGCAAGAAGACTTAGGTGTGATTGCCGCTGCTGGATTATTATTATTGGTGGTGTTTGGGGTTAAAGCGGCAATGTTCCCGTTGTATTTGTGGATGCCAAGCGCCTACGCCAATACCTCAGCACCGGTTGCCGCACTGTTTGCGATTATGACCAAAGTGGGTATTTACTCCATAATTCGAGTGCATGGAACGATCTTTGGCAGTGAAGCGGGTGAGTTGTCCTACTTCTATGCACCTTGGGTATTAGGGCTTGGTTTGGTGACACTCTTTTTAGCAGCTTTGGGAGTGATGGCAGCACGAGGGTTACGTGAGCAAGTGGCCTATTTGGTCTTAGCCTCCGTGGCCACCTTATTGATTGGGGTAGGGCTTATGAGTCCTGCAGCACTTAATGCCACACTCTACTATCTGATTCACTCCACCTTAATTGCTGGTGCCATGTTCTTATTGGCCGATGTGGTGTTAAGAGGGCGTGGAGCGTATCAAGATCGTTTTGAAAGTGGTCCATTTATGCCGAATGCGATCTTAATTGGTTCTGTCTTAATGATTGGCGCCATTGCCATGACGGGAATGCCTCCTTTATCAGGGTTCTTTGGTAAGGTGTTGATTTTAAGTGCAGCGTTAGATGATAGCTGGTTTGCCGCTATTATTACCGTTGTACTGGTCTCTGGATTGATTACTATCTTATCGATGGCACGCTCAGGTTCGTTGATCTTTTATAAGACGCTATCGGATGATGCGGTGTTACCATCAGATCGCGGTGAGCCGTTAAATCGCATGGCATTTATTGCAGTGATTGGGTTGTTGTTATCCAGTCCAGTTTTAGTGATTTTTGCACAACCGATTACGGCATTTACCGAAGCAACCGCGCATCAAGTTTTTAACAGCACGGCTTACATTGAGGCGGTACTGTCTACGCCAATGGTTACGGAGGCCAATAAATAATGAAAACGTTATTCAACAAGGTTTTTCCTCATCCCATTCTTACGCTTGTTTTATGGGGTGTTTGGTTATTGCTTAATAACACCATTGGGGCAGGACACATTGTACTTGGGTTAATTTTAGCCATTTTTATTCCTTGGCTCACGTCAGGATTTTGGCCTGAAAAAATACGCATCAAATCGCCTCTCACTCTGTTAAAGTTTTTAGGCGTGGTATTGTGGGATATTTTAGTGGCAAATATGGCGGTGGCAAAATTGATTTTAAGCCGTAATAAAAACTTAAAGCCAGGGTTCTTCTACATTGACTTAGATATTGAAACTCCACTAGGCATCAGTTTATTGGCAAATACCATATCGTTAACACCCGGTACGGTTTCATGTGATTTAACCGAAGACCGTAAACAACTATTAGTTCATGCGTTGCACATCGAAGACATTCCCGCAACGATTAAAGAGATAAAAGAGCGTTACGAAGCGCCCTTAAAAAAGGTATTTACAGCATGTTAGAAACCGCATTATTAATTGGGTTTGCAATGGTCAGTGTTGCGTTGTTGCTTAGCTTTTTACGTTTAATAAAAGGGCCTGATGTACCCGATCGTATTTTAGCGCTCGATACACTTTACATAAACTCCATCGCGTTACTGGTCTTACTAGGATTGTATTTTCAAAGTGCACTGTACTTTGAAGCCGCACTACTGATTGCTGTAATGGGCTTTGTTGGCACTATCGGGTTAAGTAAATACCTGCTTCGTGGCGATATTATGGAGTAAATAGGGTCGTTATAACGCTCGTGGTTATGACAACAACCTAGTGACAATAGAATAAAAATACCGTATAAATTTTCTCCCCCCCCTATCAAGCATTCTGAAAACAGAAGGGGGGGGGAGAAAAATTTAAAAAGGAAAAAACATGTTTGAATGGATTTTATCTGCCCTTATTATCATTGGCGCATTTTTTACCCTCGTTGGCTCAATAGGGCTTTATAAACTGCCTGATTTTTTTATGCGTTTACATGGCCCAACAAAAGCCACAACGCTTGGTGTGGGTGCATTGTTAATTGCCTCGGCTCTGTATTTTAGTTTCAAAACAGACGATATTAGTTTGCATGAAATTTTGATTACGGTTTTCTTATTTATTACCGCACCAGTAAGCGCACACCTTATGGCAAAAGCCGCCATTCATATTAAGCTTAAACAAGTTAAGCGTACTCAAAACCCAATTAAGTAACTGAAAAGGGCGCCTCTATTATGAGTGATGCCCTTAATTTTTTAAATTCTATTAACTTATCTGAATTAGTCTCGACTTGAACCTTTCAAGCTTTAGTACTCTTACATACTAACAGGTCAGTTTTCATAAAATTTAATTGTTATTTATTTAAGCGGTTAAAGCCTTTTGTAGCATTGGATTGCGCGTGTTTTGTCCTGTTATCTTCTTGATTTATTTTGATTTTTACCCTAAATATCTTGTGATTGCTATGCTATAGTAAAAACTGTGTTTTGTATTTTAATCATTAAAATCGTAGGGAGTACTGTTTATGAAACCCGCTTGGATTCTTATTGCAGATAGTAGTAAAGCACGAATTTTTACCGCTGAAAATTCCGTTGCTGAGTTGATTGAGGTTGAAAGTTTAAGTCATTCAGAAAGCCGTTTATCAGACCAAGAGTTAACCAGTGATTTAGCTGGAAAGGCTAATGTTAGTCAAAGCACAACGGGACATATTTATGTGGGAGAGGTAGATCCTAAAGAGCAGGAAACGATTAATTTTGCTAAACAAGTGGCGCAGCATTTGTGTCATGAGCTTAACTTAAATAAGTTTGAACACTTATTTGTGGTGGCTTCGCCTGCTTTTTTGGGGGTATTACGACGCTCTTGTTCCAATCAACTTAAAAAACACATTGTCTTCAGTTTAAATAAGAATGTGGTGACAAAAACGCCTGAGCAAATTAGAACCTATTTACCTGTCTCGTTAATGGCGTAAAAAAACGAGCGATAGGTTACAAAAGTAAGGTCTTTTTAGGCTTTTTTAAGGAACGCGGCAACGAGTACAATTTGCGTTCCGTTCACTTTTCCTTCAATGTGCAAAGGGTTGTCGGTTAAGTGAATATTTTTAACTAGGGTGCCTCGTTTTGCCGTAAAGTTTGCACCCTTGACCACAAGATCTTTTATCAGCGTGACGCTATCGCCCTCTTGTAGCGTTGCGCCATTGCTGTCTTTTGTGGGGGCATTAGACTCCTCTTCGGTTAAATCCTCTAACCCCGATTCGGCCCATGCTTTGGCCTCATCTTCTAAGTACATTAACTCTAATAGGTCTTGTGGCCAGCCTTCGGAACGCAGTGCGTGCAGTAGACGATAAGAGAGTACTTGCACGGCTAATTCAGGGTGCCACATGCTGTCATTTAAACAACGCCAATGATTTGGATCCATTGTGCTGGGGGTTTCAATTTGGCTTTTACAAGTTTGACAGATCAATACCGCTTGTTCGGCGGTACCATTTGAGGGTTCGACTGCAAAGACGCTTAAGTTTTCTGTTGCTCGGCACAGTTCACACTGTTGGTCGCTGCGTGTAAGAAGGGTTTGTTTGATATTGTTTTCTAGGCTCATGCTTATTCCAAAATAGTTTGTTGGTAGGGCTTCTTTAATGATTAGAAGTGTCCTGTAATTATTATATATCGTTATTTGCTTTTGTTTTGAGATAGGGGGGGGTAAAATTATAAAAATTGAAATAATATGTGTCTTCTAATTTCTAAATAGAGATGTAAAACCAATCTATGAGAGCGGATTATGTTGTATTTATTTGGGAACATGGGGTTTATTGAAGGGTGCAGTTGAATAAGCATTACGATACATCGGTGGATTACTTTGCAGTGTTAGGCGTGCATTATGGCGCTTGTGATAAAACGGTTAAGATGATGTATCGTAAAATGGCACGACGTTATCACCCCGATGTGTCTACAATTCATGATGCACAAACAAAGTTTCAAGAAATTGCGTTTGCGTATGAGGTGTTAAAAAAACATCGTAAAGCGTATTGTTTGGATTATGATCGCAATGCCTCCAGAAAATCTGCGAGTCAATTTGAGGCATCTGGCGGTACTCGCTCTAAAGCACATGCGCGTTATCAAAAAACAACCAAACGCTATTCCGATCAAACCTATCACTCTCATCGACCTATTCACGGAAAAGACCGTGTGATTACCTATCCGCTTACATTACGTTATGCGATTAGATTATTAACGCTTGGTTATTTTCATATCCCAGGGTTAAAAGTAAAAATGAAATTTACTCGTGAGGCATTTCATGGCAAAACCTTTCGCTTAAAAGGCAAAGGATACAGTGGGTTATTTGGCGGCAAGGCAGGAGATTACTTAGTTCGCTTTAATATTAAAATAGACAGTGTTAAATTTCGATTAGAAGAGGGGGATATTTACGGTACCTTCTTTATTCCTAAGCTTCTCATTAGGGGGGGGAAAAAATTAGAACTGGAAAGCCCCGCTGGTAGGTTGAGTGTTAACATACCTAAACAGTACAGTTCTCAGGCCTTTATTAAGGTAAAAGGGATGGGATTACCGTCCGATGGCGTTCTAAATGCAGGGGATTTTTATGTGCGTTTAGTCCCAAGTTAGAGTGAGTATAAAATGGCATTATTGAGGGGTAAAGTGGGTTGGATTTTCAATCCAATGATGCCATCATGTAAAGTGCATGTATTCGAAATTAAAATTATATCGACCTTTAAGGCGTCTCTGATTCAGAATGTTCTAAAAAGGTCTTTTCGCAAAAAAGAGTGTTAAATGTCTCAAAGTCATGAGTATGATGATAGTATTTTACTGGAAACAGTAAAGTCAAAAGTAGAGCCGCCTAAGCGTTATCAAGTGGTGTTGTTAAATGATGATTACACCCCCATGGATTTTGTGGTTGAAGTGTTGCAGCGGTTTTTTGGCTTGGATGAAGAGAGAGCCGCAGCGATTATGTTAGCGGTTCATCATGATGGTAAGGGTATTTGTGGTGTTTTTAGCAGAGAAATTGCCGAGATGAAAGTACAACAAGTGAATGAATTTGCACGTATCAATAATCACCCATTGATGTGTCAGTTGGAGGTTGCATGATGTTAAGTAATGAACTACAAATGACGTTAAGCAATGCATTTAGCGTTGCTCATGAGTATGAGCATGAGTTTGTAACCTTAGAGCATTTACTGCTTGAGCTGTTGGCGGTTAAAGAGGTACAAGAAGTTATCAGTGCCTGTGGCGCGGAGCTGGCAGTGATTGAAGAGGGCTTAGAGAAGTTCTTAGAATCGGACATGATTGCGCTCAAACCAGAAGAGTTGCAACCGACTATGAGCTTTCAACGGGTGATTGAGCGTGCCATTTACTTGGTACAATCAAACGGCTACCCAGAGGTTATGGCCGTGCATGTACTCGCCTCTTTGTATGCCGAGCCAGACTCTCAAGCGGTGTATTTGTTAGAGAGTAACGGCGTTGAAAAAGTGGATGTTTTGAGTTATCTTTCTCATGGAGTAACCGCGTCAGAAGCGGCAGATTTTCAGCCATTGCGCGATGAAAATAAACAGGGAGAGGATGAAGAGAAACCGTCTCCCATTGAGGCTTATACCACCAACTTAAATAAAGAGGTAGAGCTGGGGCAAATCGACCCAATTATTGGTCGAGAGTGGGAGTTAAACCGTACTTTAGAAATATTAAGTCGTCGTCGTAAAAATAACCCTTTATTGGTCGGCGAGCCAGGCGTTGGTAAAACTGCGGTAGCCGAAGGGTTGGCTTATCAAATTATTCACCACAACGTACCTGAGCTATTAAGCGATGCCGTGGTATACAGCTTAGACATGGGCGCATTGTTAGCGGGTACTCGCTATCGTGGTGATTTTGAAAAACGCTTTAAAGCGCTCTTGAATGAGTTAGAAACCCAGCCTCATGCCATTTTATTTATTGATGAAATTCATACAGTCATTGGTGCAGGCGCGGTACAAGGTGGAGCGATGGATGCCTCTAACTTAATGAAACCAGCACTCTCTTCGGGCAAAATTCGCTGTTTAGGTGCTACCACTTACGAAGAGTTTAGAGGGGTCTTTGAAAAAGATCGAGCTTTAGCGCGTCGTTTTCAAAAGGTTGATGTAAAAGAGCCCAGTATTCAAGAGAGCTTTGCTATTTTAAAAGGCTTAAAAGAGAAGTACGAAGCACATCACCACGTTAAATACACGCTGCCTGCGTTAAAAGAGGCCGTGGCCTTATCGGCACGTTACTTAAATGACCGACATCTGCCCGATAAAGCGATTGATGTGATTGATGAGGCGGGCTCTAAACAAGCATTGGCTACCCCATCTAAGCGTAAAAAGCAGATTGGTGTGCCAGAGATTCAACAAGTCATTGCCAGCATTGCACGTATTCCAGTTTCACAAATTACTCAAAAAGAGCGTGATAAATTAAAAGACCTTGGCAGCAGTTTAAAGCGAGTTGTTTTTGGTCAGGATCATGCCGTGGATCAACTCAGTTTGGCAATTAAACTCTCACGTTCGGGCTTGAGCGATCCTAATAAGCCAACCGGTTCTTTTTTATTTGCTGGGCCAACAGGAGTGGGTAAAACAGAACTGGCACAACAGCTTGCCAATCACCTTAATGTTGAAATGTTACGCTTTGATATGTCGGAATACATGGAGCGCCATACGGTCTCTCGTCTAATTGGTGCGCCTCCAGGGTATGTAGGTTACGATCAAGGAGGCTTATTAACCGAAGCCGTTTCTAAGCAGCCACATGCCGTGGTGTTATTAGATGAAATTGAAAAAGCACATCCAGATGTGTTTAATCTATTACTGCAAGTGATGGATCATGGCACATTGACCGATAATAATGGCCGTAAAGCCGACTTTAGAAATGTGGTCTTGATTATGACCTCCAATGTGGGTGCCGAACAGATGGCACGTGCCAGCATGGGATTTGCTGAACAAGACCATACGATGGATTTTGATGCCGAACTTAAGAAAGTCTTTACCCCCGAATTTCGTAACCGTTTAGATGGTGTGATTCAGTTTAATCGACTCTCTGAAAGCTCAATGGCCTCGGTGGTTAATAAGTTTATTTACGCTTTAGAAAGTACGTTAGAAGCCAAAAAAGTAACATTAAAAATAACCGATGCCGCGCGTATTTGGCTTGCAAAAGAGGGATATGATCCTCTGATGGGCGCTCGCCCAATGGCTCGCTTGATTCAAGATAAAATTAAACAACCCTTGGCGGACAAACTCTTGTTTGGTGAGCTACAAAAAGGGGGTGCGGTGGTTGTGGACTGCGTTGAGAATGAACTGTGTTTTGAGGTAAATTAGACTTTTTAATAGATTTTTTATCAAAAAAACTGAAAAAATGGGCCTGCATAAAATTATCTAAGACAGCCCCAATTATTTTAGTGGGTGGTTTTGTACTGGTATAGCGTCTTTTATTTGAAGGTTTGGGTCGTCTAAAGTAGTTGAACTATTCTTTTAAGATATAAAATACATTTATCGTACAAGTCCTTGACGTAATTAGAAAAATTATAAAAAAGACCAAATTATCTATTATGGGTAGTTTGGTCTTTTTTATTGTAATGGTACTTATCATTTTTCTCTTTTGATCGTATTTCTATAATAAAGGGAGGGTTGAAGTTTTATTTTTTTTAGTTAGGCTACTCACCTGAGTAGGTACAAAGGGTTTATAGCCAAAATTTTTGTACAGTGATAAGAAGCCATACCAAGATGACAAAGGTGTAAAAAGAACAATGACAAACAAACAAATCAATACAGAAGCAGATAAGGGTGTTGAGCAAAATATTGACCACGGTTCTGCTGCATTTGTAGCGAAATACGCAGGTCGTGATATTCAAGCTGGTGTCATTACTGCCACGATGGCCATTCCATTGTCTATCGGAATTGCCATGATGTCCGATTATCCTATTCAAGTGGGGTTAGCTACGGTTGCGTTTGCCTCATTTATTGGATTTTTGTTTGCTTGGTTTCGTCCAGGTAACTTTATTGGTGCACCAGGGATTGCCGCAGGGCTTGCGCCTATTCTGGCAATGGGTGTGGCCACGTTTGGTATTGAAAACATGGCGTTCATTATTTTTATGACCGCAACCTTCCAAGCTCTAATATGGCGTTTTAATTGGCAACGTTATCTTTTAATGGCTGTTCCGCCTTATTTGGTCGAAGGCTTATTAGCGGGTATCGGATTAAAAATTGCCCTTAAGTTTTTACCCTTTTTATGGATGTTGCCAGTCGGCGTTGCGGTAAGCGAAGATTTTTGGAATGACTCTCGCATTCAAGTGATTACACTGTCTATCATTGGTGCCGTTATGTTTTTAGCTTTGTTTAAAAAGTTTAAAGATACCAAGCCAGCCTTGCCTTACTTTGCACTGATTGTGTTTGGAATTGTGGCCGCACAGTTTATTGAACTGAAAATGCTGATGGTGGAAGATGTTGGCTTAGAGTTTAGATTACCGATCCCTGAGTTTGAGTCATTTTATTTATGGGTGTATGCAATCTTTTTTGCCTTAATGTTGGCTGTGGTGGATGTGATTGAACAAGTCATGAGTAATGCGGCGATTGAAAAAATTGACCCTTTAAAACGTCCTTGTAACTCAAACAACTCGTTACTTTCTATTTGGGTTTCTAACATGGGGTCGAGCTTCTTTGGCGGGATGACTAACTTAGATGGATTGGCAAAATCCTCTACGAACCGTTTAGCGGGTGCATACACCAAGTTTTCAGTATTAATTATTGGTCTATTAATTGCCTTTTTTGTATTTAATGTTCAGTATTTAGATCACTTGCCTTACTTTGCACTGGCGATCATTATGACCTTTGTAGGCATTAAAATGGTTTTGGGACTATTGCATGTAGCCACCTTTGGTCCTTATGCGGTATTACTGGCAACGGTATGTGGACTATTGGTTTTTCAGGTGGGTATTTTTGAAGGGTTGATTATTACACTGGTGATTCATGCGATCATAAGCTATGTGATCTTTTCAAAAATTGAGCGTATGCCAGCAGGTACGATCGTGAGTAAATATTTTCAAAAATTTAAAAATGATGAAAATGAGATAAATTAATTTTATTAAATTAAAATTGTTCAGATACAAAATTAGGGGGGGGAGAAAATATTTAGGTTAAATATTTTCTCCCCCCCCTTTATTTTAGTTACAAAAAAATAAGGATACGGTTAAGTGGATTATTTACCCATATTTGTCGATATTAAAAACCAACCATGCTTAATTGTAGGGGGGGGAGCCGTCGCGGCACGTAAGGCGGATCTTTTTATTAAAGCGGGAGCAAAGGTAACGGTCATCGCTCCTGAGCTAAAAGTGGAAATGAAGCACCATCTTGAACACGGGTTAATTTCATGGAATCCAGCCTCTTTTTCGGCCGCGATTATTGAGGGGGGGGAAAAACCCAAATATGTCATTTCAGCCACTGACGACCAAGCCGTTAATCAAGCTGTGTATCACTATTGCCAAGCGCATAATATTCCCGTTAATGTTGCCGATCAAACCGAATATTGTGACTTTATTTTACCCGCGATTGTCGATCGTTCACCCGTAACCATTGCCGTATCCACTGGCGGGCGTTCGCCTATTTTAGCGCGCTTGATGAAAGCCCGTTTAGAAGCATTAATTCCCGCAGGATTTGGCTCTTTGGCAGGATTGCTAGGGCGTTATCGCTCTCAAGTAAAGCAGTTATTACCGACCCCCGATGCACGTAAAGCCTTTTGGGAAAACTTATTGCAAAGTGCGTTTGTAGACAAAGCGGCACAAGGGCGAACCGATGAAGCCGAAGGTATTTTAAAAAACCATTTAGCTCAAGCCAAAAGCACGGGGCAGCCCATGCCAACGGGCGAAGTGTACCTAATTGGTGCTGGCCCGGGTGATCCCGATTTAATGACCTTTAAAGGGTTACGCTTACTGCAACAAGCAGATGTGGTGTTATACGATCGGTTAGTCGCGCCTGAAATTGTAGAGATGGCGCGTCGAGAAGCCGAGCGAATTTATGTGGGCAAAAAAGACAAATACCATGCGGTTCCCCAAGGAGATATTTGTCAGTTGATGGTTACACTGGCTCAACAAGGCAAACGCGTTGCACGTTTAAAAGGCGGAGACCCCTATATTTTTGGGCGAGGTGCCGAAGAAGCCGAAGAGTTGGTAAAGCACAATATTCCATTTGAAGTGGTTCCCGGCATCACCGCCGCCGCTGGGTGTTCGGCCTATGCAGGGTTTCCACTGACCCATCGTGACTTTTCGCAGTCGGTTACGCTCATTACAGGCCATCAGCAAGAGGGTGCCAATGAGGTTGATTACGGTCGTTTGGCAAACTCTGGCGATACAATGGTCTTTTATATGGGGGTTAAAAATGCTCAAAAAATTCAAAATGGCTTAATTCAGCACGGGTTATCAGAGCAAACACCCGCCGCCATTATTGAAAAAGGCACCACGCCTCAGCAGAGAGTGATTACCACCACGCTGGGTGAGTTGTACCAAACCATTGAAACCAGTCAAATTAAACCGCCAGCTCTCTTGGTGGTGGGTGAGGTGATTCAGGTGAGAGAGAGATTGGTTAAATGAGTGAACCTATAGCAAATACCGCCTCAGTGGGCAATCAAACAGTGAATGAAACCCCTTTTCAGTTTTACATTCAAACCATTGGACGTGGACAAAAACGCCGCCGAAGTTTAACACAAGGCGAAGCACGGGATGCCATGCGACAGATTTTAGCGGGGAAAGTGACTCAAATGCAGTTGGGCGCTTTTTTAATGCTTATACGTGTGCGAGAAGAGACAGCAGAAGAAGCGGCAGGCTTTGTACAAGCTATCCGTGAAAAAATTTCCCCCCCCCCTTGTGCGGTCGATATCGACTGGGGAAGTTATGCGGGAAAACGTCGCCAACTGCCTTGGTTTATGCTCGCCCTAACGCTGTTAGCACGTAAGGGATATACGGTATTTTTACACGGCATTGTTGGCAATGAACCTAATCGACTGTATACACAAGAAATAGCCGAACGCCTTAACTGGCCTATTGCAACTTCGCTGCAACATGCCAAAACCCAGCTTGAACAATTAGGCCTGTGTTACGCCCCTGTAGAGTGTTTTGCACCCGAAATTAAAACCCTAATGGGCTATCGAGATGAACTTGGGCTGCGTTCTCCCATTCACACCTTAGCGCGAATGATGAACCCCTTTAATGCCAAACTCAGTGTGCATGGTGTATTTCACAAAGGCTATGACGACATTCACCAACAAGCGGCCACTCGATTAAATGACCCGATGACGGCGGCTTTTTGTGGCGACGGAGGAGAAGCCGAAGTACGAGCCGATCGAAAAACTGAAATTAAAATGGTTGAAAATGGCGGTGATTCGTCCGATGCAGAAAAATGGTCATTTTTCTTACCCAAAGTTTTTTTTGATTCCGACCCTACGGAGAAATGTATTGACCCTCAAGTACTCATGGCGGTATGGGAAGGGAAGCAAACGCATGACTACGGCCAAGCGACCACCATCCAAACTATGGCGATGGTACTGATGGCACTTGAGCATCTAACGCTTGAAGAAGCGATGCAAACAGCAACCCAGCTTTGGGAGGCTCGTTGCACTTGAAAGGTTAGGGTTTAAAAATCCCCCCCCCCCTATTTATTATTGGTTTTTTACGTATTATCCGTGTGAACC
>WFQP01000053.1 GCA_015487015.1 Thiomicrorhabdus sp. | reverse complement strand
GACTCAAGAACAGATTGATTTTGTGATGAACCGGCTCAATAGCCGTCCCCGAAAAACACGGGGAGGAAAACAACCTATTGAGCTATTTTTAGGAAAAGCCGTTGATTTATTAATGGCTTAGACAGAATTGCACTTAATGTGCGAATTCAAGTTCTATAAAACACTTCTAAAATTAAAACTCCGCATCATAATAAATCTTTTGAACATCATCTAAGTCATCCAAATTATCTAAAAAAGCATTAAAGTTATCTAAGTCTTCACCTGAAATAGGGGTACTTATCTTAGGCACAAATTGAATTTCATCTACTTCAAATGCAATCCCTTCAAACACATCTGATAATGCTGCTTTAGCTTTCGCATATTCCGTATGAGGCGCAAACACTGTGACCATCTCTCCATCACTTTCAATATCAGATACACCCACATCCGCCATCATTAAAGCCTCTAGAGCTTGCTCTTCGTCGCCTTTAAACACCAAAATTGCGGAATGATCAAACATATGGCTCACACTGCCTTGGGTTCCTATTTTGCATTTTGCTTTGGTAAAACAGTGGCGAACATCACCAAAAGTTCGGTTAGGGTTATCTGTCAAACAATCAATAATCACCATCGTATTACCTGGGCCATACCCTTCATAACGAGCCAGTGCAAAATCTTCCCCACCGCCGCCAGCTGCTTTAGCAATCGCTTTTTCAATCACATGCGTAGGCACTTGACTCTTTTTTGCTCGCTCAATCAAACCACGTAATGCTAAATTACCTTCAGGATCTGTTCCCCCTGACTTAGCACAGACATAAATTTCACGACCATACTTACCGTATACTTTTGTTTTTGCGTCCGCGGTTTTTGCCATGGATTCTTTGCGGTTTTGATAAGCTCTGCCCATTACAGTTTGCTCCAAGTAAAAAAATAAAGCCTAAATTTTACACCATCCTAGTTTAGGTTCATGATTTTTTAACCAAACTTTCATCAACGATCAAACTAAACACAACTAACAAACGGTATAATTACATCTATTAAAAAATAAACTCTATAGATAAATATTATGAACCGTCGTAAAAAAATAATAAAAAAGCTACTTAAAAAAGCCAAACAAGCACAGGCCAAAAAACAACCTAAACGTAAAAATACCTATATTTCTAAGGCTGAGCGCGAAATAGAGCAAAATATAGATCAAACCAGCTCTCAAGAAATAACATAACCTTCAATAAAAACCTTTTAATCGAGGCTGTTGCTATGATTTATGGCCATCAACTCAAACACCAATCAGTGACTATAGCACCAGTGCAAGTACTTGCTCCAAAAAACAATAAAATCAAATAAAATCTGTATACCCGTATCACAAAATTTAATTACTCCCCCAATTTCCCCCATATACAGGGGAAACGTAATTAAATCCCCCTAAATAATGTCATGTTTTTGTAAAATCGCTTTTGAAAAAAAAATAATTAACCAAAATACTCTTTGACATTCCCTTAAATTACTATAGAATCATTTTCGAGCTTGAAATTTCGGTTTTATATTTATGCACAATTCGATGTACTAGTTTTAGTGATCGATCCTGTTATTCATAAGTAATCGCAACACATTTCAGCCCCTACGGTTCTCTTAAATAATTTAAGAAAACTTTTATAATTACTAATGAAAAAAAGATAGGATATCTAATTATGTCTACTACTACTGGTACAGTAAAATGGTTTAACGAGTCAAAAGGTTTTGGTTTCATCGAGCAAGAGTCTGGTCCTGATGTTTTTGCACATTTCAGCGCAATCACTGGTTCTGGCTTCAAAACACTTGTTGAAGGTCAAAAAGTTGAGTTCACAGTAACTCAAGGTCAAAAAGGACCTCAGGCAGAAAACATCGTAGCACTTTAAGCTAAGAAGTTTGCCTTTCAATGTAACCTAGTTTTACATTGAAAACAAAAAAGGGAAAGATCATTTTGATCTTTCCCTTTTTTATTACCTATCATAAAGTTTTCAGCGTTTTTTATTCATCTTTTCTAATGCCGATAATACTTTCGCATTAATCTTTTTTGGTTTCATGTTCGATAACAACCCCAACGCCTCATCAATATGCGTAATGGTATAAATATGAAACAATCCTTTTTTAACCGCCTTTCTAACGTCCGCATTTAACATTAAATGACTTGCATTGGCTTTCGGAATAATCACCCCTTGCTCGCCTGTTAACCCACGCACAAAACAAATTTTATAATAGCCTTCTATTTTTTCATTTACCCCACCAATCGGCTGAATTTCACCAAACTGATTAATCGATCCTGTAATCGCCAAATCTTGACGCATTGGAACTCGAGCAATCGAAGACAACAATGCAAGCAACTCGGCCGAAGAGGCTGAATCCCCCTCTACCCCATTATAAGACTGCTCCATCACAATCGAACCACTGAAACCAAGAGCTTTTCTCTTCATATAACGTCCACGAATATAACCAGAAAGAATCAACATTCCTTTAGAGTGAATCGGTCCCGCCATATCGACCTCTCTTTCAATATCCAATACCCCTTCATCTCCGGCCGATGCTTGTGCCGTAATACGAACCGGTTGCCCAAATGATTGATGACCCACCGTTAAAACGGTTAGCCCGTTCACCATCCCTATGTGTGAACCAATCGTCGAAATCAAGACCTGTTGTTCGGTAATGGCTCGATGGTAGTACTCTTCCATCAATCCCGTATGAAAATCGCGCTGTTGAATTGTCAATTCAATTATTTTTCGATCCACACTGCCTTTACCACTTGCTCGTGCGAACGCATTCGCTTCAGCTAATACATCTCGTAAAATAGCCTTATTGGTATAAAGCCGTCCTTCATCTTCTGCCATTCGAGAGGCGTATTCAATTAATCGCTCAAAAGCCGATTTTTTGACTGGTAAATCGTCCCACTCCGAAATTTCGGCTGAGATTTGTTTGGCCAAAGTTAACTCATGATCTGCTGTGCGAGATAACTCCACCTCAAATTCCACTTGCACCTTAAATAATCGATCAAACTGTGCATCAATCTCTTGCAGGGCATAAAAATGAGAAGCTTGCCCCGTTAAAACGAGAGTTAAATCCAAAGGAAAATCTGGTAAATGATACGGCACCACACTGGTTGAAGAGGGTACTTCAAAAGTAAGTCGTTTACTCATCAGCGCAGCTTTTAAATTTGACCAAATTTCAGGATCTTTTAAAACCGCCTGAATATTAACAATTAAATACCCCCCATTAGCCTGTTGCAATAAGCCCGCTTGATGGTTCATCGCCAAGCTCACCGTATCCAATGCAGACGCTGCAGCCGAATTAATCGTATAACCAAACAGCTTAGGTGTGGAGGCATTTTGCTCATAGATAACCGGCGCATGCTCTAACCCTCGATGATCCACTAATAGATTCACCTCAAAAATAGACAACCCTTGTTGTTCAGACAGTAGTTCCTCCATACTAGGCTGTGCACCAGAGGTTACTTGATCCTCTCGCTGATCCCAAAACAAATGCAACTTAGAAACGACACTCTCTTGCAAGGCATTCAAGTAGGCAATAATTTCAGGCGTGTGGCCAAAGCGTGATTGCAGCTTTTTAATCAAGGGGGCTAAGTGTTCATTCACTACTTCGGTATTAAGAGCTTTGCCTACATCCAAAAACTCATGCTGTAAAAAAGGAAAGTGCGTTAAACCTTTATTCAGCGCCTCTTCTACTTGATCAAATGCACTTAAAAATCGCTCTTGAACGTCACTGTCTAATTTTTTTAAATCCACCATACGATAAGGCTTTCCATCAATCATCGCATGCAACACAAAGCTATTTTCTGTTTGGTTAATTTCAATCCCCAGCTTTTCAGCCAAAGTAAATGCTGGTCGTAACGCAGCTTCTTGTTTATCAGCCAACTCATTCTCTAACTGCTGGCTTCTCAGCTGATACGCATGCCCATCAAACAAAACAGGCAATTGTGTTTTAAGCTGAGTTACAAACTGCACTAAAGCCGTTTTAAACAGATAGCCCTGCCCCGCGTCAAAATATAAATACTGAGTTTTATTGGTCTCACTAAAATCAGACACCAACACCACATCAGAGGGCAGTGGCTTTTGTTCCGCCGCTTTTTTAAGCATGGATTTTGTCATACCGATACGACCTACACCCGGCTCACCCATAATAAAGATATGATTGTGCTTACGCTTTAAATGCAGTCCAAAATTTAAGGATTGATACGCTCGTGGATGAAAGTGCTGCATAAACGCAAGAATCTCAGCATCCTTATCTTTTATTTTATCAGGCGCAATATCATCGGCGTTAAGGTGTGTAAAGCGGTAAAGTTGAGTACTGGATAGTTTTTCCATAAACGGCTGACTTCTCTTCTTTTTATGTTTCATTATTTGCAACCACTCAGTGTAAGTGGTCAATATGTACAGTAGTAGCTCTAATTTTCCCTAAAATTTGCCATATCAAGAGGAAGGCTGAGTCGTTACCATTATTTAAAAAACGTTCCAGCCCCCCCCTACGGGGAGGGGGGTGAAAACCTATGAGTAAAGCCACTATACCAAATTATTAAACCGTTAATACTGGCTTTAAGCCTAAACACAATAGACAAGCCGCTATACTATTCATAACTCAAAAAAAAAATCTAAGAAGTTTCTTTTATAACATCATGAATTCAAATAAAAAAACACCACTTACTAAGCTGAAAGACCCTCTTTTTGAAACACATAAGATCACCGTTTATATGAAGCGAGAAGAGCTCAATCACCCACACATTCAGGGCAATAAGTGGCACAAATTAATCCCTAATCTTCAAGTGGCTATTGAACAACATAAAACGACCTTATTAACCTTTGGTGGGGCTTACTCCAATCATATTGCAGCAACCGCCGTAGCGGCACAAGAACTTGGTTTTAAAAGTATCGGAATTATTAGAGGGCAAGAGTTAGCACTGCACCCTGAAAAGTGGAGCCATACACTCCAACAAGCAGCGCAATATGGCATGACATTTCAATTTATAACCCGAATGGCCTACCGTCAAAAATCGACACCAAGTGTTCTAAAACAACTCCAAAGTGACTACCCTAAAGCATATATTATTCCAGAAGGTGGCTCCAATGCCCTGGCCATCAAAGGCTTTGAACCCTTGATGCAACAAATAGAGACACAGAGCCCTAACTGGACACATCTATTAAGTGCTGTCGGAACCGGTGCTACCTTAGCAGGGCTGATTAAATATACCCCCTTCGAGATCTGCCGCTCTAAAGAAGCACAAAACAATCCACGTACAATTTTGGGCATTCCAGTACTCAAACAAGGTGACTACCTCAAGCCTAATATTCAAGCGTGGCTGGAGGACACTCCAGCCCACCCATGGAAGCTCTTAACAGACTATCATTGTGGAGGCTACGCAAAAACATCTGAGCCTCTCTTGCAACGAATGCGGGATTTTGAACAGACATTTGATATTCCACTCGACCCGATTTACACCGCCAAAATGGTCTACGCATTTTATGATCAACTTAATCAGGGAGTTTTTAAACCTGGATCTAAAGTTATTCTATTGCATACAGGAGGTTTACAAGGCAGAAAGCTGGAAGGAACAAGACAAAACAAACAAGGTTAATAACTCACTCCAACTATCTGTTATTTAAAATAAAGTATAGCTAAAGTTATTCGTTAAAATAATAACAATTCCCACAAGCCAAGCCAGTTCAATTACCTCAATCATCGCGCCCGCTGTATCCCCCGTCATCCCTCCTGTAATCGAAATCATAATCCAGCGAACCCAAAACCAAACCATGGTTAACCCTAAAAACAGATACGGGTTTAACCAAATCACCGCAATGCTTAACAAGAACATCCAACCCCAAACAACATAACGATTCAAATACAAAAACATGTCTTGAGCAATGCCATTCAAACTGACATATTGTGTGACAGGCATTAAATTAATAGATGAAATTCGCCCTATAATTGGGGCTAAAAACAGAAATAACCATGCCTGATAATCAATTAAAACCACCAGTACCGTCCACTTTAAAATCAGTATCAAGACCAAAGCAACGCCGCCACCGGTACCAATCAAACTGTCTTTCATTACTTCCAAAGCTTTTTGTTGGTCACCAGCTGAACTTAACCAGCCATCAGCCGTATCCGCAAGGCCATCTAAATGTAGGCCACCCGTATTCCAAACCCAAGCCACCAGCACCATACCAGCCACTACTTGAGAGGGCAACCAAACATGCAGTTGAGCAACCAATACCAATACAGCACCAATCAAAGCCCCCACAACAGGGAACCAATTAAGCGCACGCCCCATATCTTGAGCTGAAATAGAATCATACTGCACACTGGGAAAACGGCTTAAAAACTGAACAGCTAACCAAAATGGTTTAAACATAAAAGAACCTTATGAACCCCCTGAATAAGAGCCAGAGAAAAACAAAAAAACATTATACGCAATAAAACTTAATTAAATCAATAAACTTATTCTAAAACAACTTTTAATGAGTAGGAGTTAATGCGACTAACTTAATAAAATAGTCAGACAGACAGGCTATATTTTGCTCTTCCTTTCCTAATTCAGGCTTAGAAGTCGGTGATAAGAGAGGACAACTTATCGTAAAACATTCGAGCGTCATGATCGCACCAAACCCTATTTCAAACTGAAACATAGCCTGATTATTCAGCCCTAATATTGACTTAAGTAATACCCGCATCACCCCACCATGTGTCACAATGCAGACATGATTTAGTGAATATGTTATGGCATGCTCCAGTACTTTTTTAAAAACAGAGACCACACGATTTTCAAAATCACTTAATGACTCTGATTGCGAAATATCAAACGTAAATGGTTGTTCTAAATAATTTTTTAATCCATTTTGATCTAACTTTTTTACCTCCTCATAGGACAAACCATCCCATACACCAAAACAACGTTCTTGAAAATCACTCCAAACTGTTAAGTCACTGTAATAATTTTTCGTAGGCTTCAAGCAACGCTGGGCGGGAGAGGATATAACCCAATCAGGTTTCGGCAATTCTGAAAAAACTGTATGCATTTGATGTTCACCCAATGCACTTAATTCAGATGGGCTATGCCCTCTTAAAAAAGCATTATCCAAACACTCACCATGACGGATAAAATCGACTCGTATCATTTAAAGTACACGCTCAGGTTTTAAATCAGTGTCAGATTCCGACACACCCGCTTCAGTAAAGGTCGCCATTTTTTCATGCAGCGCACACGCCATTTTAATCACAGGAATGCACAGTGCCGCGCCCGATCCTTCCCCTAATCGTAAAGATAAATCCAGTAGTGGGCGTACATCTAAACGCTCAAACACACGCTGCTGTGCGGGCTCTACAGACTGATGTCCAAATATCATCCAACCTTTTGCCTCAGGTGCCATTTCACAGACTACCAACGCGGCGGCACAGGCAATCATGCCATCGACCACCATCGTCAACCCTTTCTCGGCACAGGCTAGGTAAGCACCAACCAATGCCGCAATTTCTAACCCTCCTACACATCGCAATACCTCTAAAGGATCGGTTAACAATGCACTATGCTTATGCAATCCTTTTTTAATCACCTCCGCCTTCAACTGTTTTTGAACAGGGTTAATACCTGTTCCCAGTCCAACAATTTCATCCACAGAGGCATTGCATATCTGAGCAATCATTGCGGTGGCACTGGTGGTATTGCCAATTCCCATTTCACCGGCAATAAACAAATCTGCTTCCAGTTCCAGTGCTCTCTCCACCGCACAACACCCAGCTGCCATCGATTTTTGCATCATTTCATTGCTCATCGCAGGCTGTTGTAAAAAATTAAAACTACCTTCGGCCACTCTAAATGAGTGTAAATGCTCAAAAGAGCGCTGGCCACCTTCCGTAATATCATGCAAAACCCCTACATCCACGACTTCAAAGTGCGCTTGATTCTCTTTTGCCAACACGGTAATGGCTGCCCCGCCCATTGAGAAATTTTTAACCATCTCTTGAGTTACCACAGAAGGAAAAGCTGATACCCCCTCTACCGCCACACCATGATCTGCCGCAAAAATAGAGATCCAAGGAGCGTTTATATTAGGATAAACTTGATTTTGATGACCTGCTAACTGTACTGCAATCGCTTCTAACTGGCCTAACGAACCCTGAGGTTTTGTCAACAAAGCTTGATGCTTAAGAGCCTCTGTTTGAGCTTTATTCGAAATAACTTTAACTCTAATCACAAAAAACCTTCTTATTAAAAATAATTTAAAATCAATAGACTAAAAAAATAACTTAATGTAAAAACTTAAAATGAAATTTATTTCAACTTCATAGGCAACCCAGCCGTTACAAAGACTACCTCATCTGCACAACAGGCTATCTCTTGATGCAGCCACCCTAACTCATCCACAAAATTACGCGTTAACTTACCCATCGGCACCACACCCAGCCCCACTTCATTGCTTACTAAAATTACTCTTGCCTTTAACTCTGGTAACAACGCAAGCAATGCTTTTTTTTCTTTCTCTAAGCAGTCTGAATCAAGTACATTCAGCGTCCACAATGTTAAGCAATCCACCAAAAAACAGTGCTCTTCACCATCCAACGCTTGCAAACACTCCGCAAGCTTAATAGAGCATTCAATGGTTTTCCAGTGACTTGGACGATCCGCTTGATGCCTTTGAATACGAGTTTGCATTTCAGGGTCAACCGTATTTCTCCCCCCCTCTTCTACACAGGAAGGAACATGAAATTGTGCAGTAGCAATATAAAAAACCTTAACACCCTGAGTCTCGATCTCTTTTGCTATTTTTTCTGCATAAGCACTCTTACCCGAACGAGCACCTCCTAAAATAAATTGAATCAATTTCCCCCCCCTATGTTAAAAACACTATTTAAGCGTTTGAAGTGAACGTGCAATCGATTTAGCAATGCCATCAATAAAGACAATCTCATCCGATTTTTTATCTAATCGCCCAGCCTGCATATCAATATCCATAATAAACCGCCCTTTAAATACTCTATTTTTTTCAGCAATGCGAGTTAAAATTTGCCCTGTATTACGCCCATTTACCACATTTATTTCAAAATCATAATTTGGATAAGCCAATGCATCTGACCGTGTTGCGCTTTGCTCACCCAAAAAATGGCGCTTATAATTCAGTTTAATATTCAATCGATTAGCACTGGTGTTCGTAGAGAACTTACCTTGTAAGGTCAAATGTTTTCGAAGGTATCGAGTGAACAATGATTGTAACTCTGATTCTGAGTAATACACGGTACTGGGTGTCACATGCTGTAAAAGTGTTAATGACACCTGGTTTAGATTAAACTGGTTACCTACTTTTTCCTCTTTAACCTCTGTACTAGAACACCCCATCATACCCACGGTACAACCCACAACAAATACTCCCACCCATATTCGTTTTAACTTATTTGTCCATACTTTAACCATCTTATACATTCCAATTATCAGGCATCCAAAAATAATGGAAACATTGAAACATATTCTAAAAGGAACATTCAAAAAAAATAGCCTTTTTTAAGGCCAAAAAAAAGCGGCCGAAGCCGCTAAACACACAAAGGAAACTGTGCCACCTTAAGTTAAAACAAAATTAAAAACCTTTTAATTTTTACACTTTAAAAGTATTTTTAAGCCGTTTCGTTGGTTAACATCCCAACCGGTGGCGGTATTTTTTCAGATGACTGTTTCTGCATTTCTAAAAAGTCTGTAATGCTTTTAGAAATATTTAAAAACTCCTGCGTTGGAATCTGACGAATCAGTTCACCTGTCTCACTGTCTTTAATAAAGACCACCATGTTTTGTGAATCTTTATCTCGTTCAAACTTCATATAATTTTGAAGTTGTTTTAATTCGGTATTTAGATTCTGCATTAATGAATCTAATTTTGCACTGTCTATTGGGTCTTGCGTTTGAGCTTTAGATAAATCGGCAGTTTCTTGCTGCTTAAGTTGAGTAATGTCTGCTTTCTTTTGCTCAATTTTTTGAGCAACTTCTTGCTGACTTGCCCCTTGTAAGTTGCCAGAAACGCTCGATTTTATCGTATTACCCATGGTATTGTTGGTAGGCGCAGCGTTTGAGCTACTCGGTTGCACACCACTTATCGTTGCCATACATCCTCCTATTCAAATCAATATAATTACTTATATAATTTCATTGAACAGGACACCTGTCAAATTTTCTTTATTTGTCATACCATTTTGTTGTACCGAATCCAAGTAACTTTGAATGTGTTCCATCCGTTTAAGCGACCCTTCATTCGGGAATTGTTTAATCACTTCATCTGTTGATCTATCAATGACTTTTATCACTGGAGATTGCGAACTTTCATCAACTGAAAAAGAGACTCCCATACCAAGTTGTTCAAGTCTTGAGTTAACCTGTTCAACTTGCTGTTGAACCTCTTTTGCATCTGCCTTTTGAGCATTTTGAGAAGTTGCCTCAACAAATACCTCTTTCTGCTGTAGGGTTGGCGCCTCTACAGCCGACTGAGTGTCGGCTTGTAGAGTGCTTTTTCCAATAGCAGGCGTTGATACAGTATTTATATCCATATCAAACCCTCCCTATTGAACCACTCCTTTTTAACGAATTAACGTAATAACGATAATACATTTTGAGAAGATTGATTGGCTTGACTTAACATGCTCATACCCGCTTGTTG